>JBEDLY010000001.1:0-31244 GCA_041171365.1 Actinomycetota bacterium
CTTGTGCTCAATACGGGTGTCTGTCTTGCCATTCAAGTAAGTCATGGACTCTATTATCGCCCTAAATAGACCCCAAAAGAAACCAAATCGTTACCTACGGATGAGCCCTAAGACTTCATCCCTGATGGCCTCCATGGTCGCTTCAGCCTTGGCTTCAACGTTTAGGCGGAGCAGAGGCTCGGTGTTGGAAGCCCTCACATTGAACCACCACCAGTTCCCTTGATCATCTGTTCCTGAGACTGTGACGCCATCTAGGTGGTCAAACCTAGCTCGACTAGCAAAGGCTTCTTCAACTCTGCCTCTAGCTGCTGGGACATCGATCACTGTTGAGTTGATCTCACCAGATAAGAAGTAAGGGTTGTACTGCTTAGAGATAGCACTGAGGGTTTCTGGTTGAGAACCGAACTCGGCTAGAACATGCATCGCTGCCAACATTCCGTTGTCAGCTCCCCAGAAACTCTTGAAGTAGTAGTGAGCAGAGTGCTCTCCTCCGAAGGCAGCGTGGGTTGCAGCCATACGATCCTTGATAAGAGAGTGCCCAACCTTGGTTCGCTCTCCCTTTGCTCCCTCAGACTCAATAACTTCAGCGACAACCTTTGAAGTGATGAGGTTATACAAAATTGTGATGTCAGCATTTGGATCAAGTGCTCGTGCTCTGGCAATTTCTCGCTTAGCAACCATCGCCGCAACAGCACTTGGAGTAACCGGGTTACCATTTTCATCAATTACGAAACAACGGTCTGCGTCACCATCAAAAGCAAGACCTAGGTCCGCTTTGTGCTCAACGACAGCCTTCTGCAAATCAACCAGGTTCTTAGGCTCAAGTGGGTTGGCTTCGTGGTTTGGGAAAGTACCGTCTAGTTCAAAGTACATATCGACAATTTCGATAGGTAGCTTGGCAAGGCCTGCTGCCTGACCCAGCACTGCAGGAACTGTGAGCCCACCCATACCATTTGCTGCATCAACAACAACCTTCATTGGCTTCACATTCGAAAGATCAACCAAGGTTCTTAGATAAGCCGCATACTCAACCAAAACATCTTTCTTGATGTAGGTACCAGGTGTGGAAACTTCTTCAATGCCTTCGGCTAGAAAAACTTTTGCTCTATCTCTAATACCTGCAAGTCCAGTATCGAGAGAAATACCTCGGGCACCTGCTCTTGAGAATTTGATTCCGTTGTAGCTTGCTGGGTTGTGGCTGGCTGTGAACATCGCAGCAGCAAGATCCATTTGACCCGAAGCAAAATAAGACTCGTCAGTGGAACAAAGTCCAATAGAAATTACATTCGCACCTCGAGCCCTTGCTCCTCTAGAGAAGGCTTGCTCGAATAGCGGCGAAGAGTCACGCATGTCATGTCCAACAACAACTGACTTACCGGCAAGTTCTAGTTCATCAACAAACCCTGCGGCTAGCGCTTCGACTACGTCTTCGGTTAGATCAATGTTTACTAAGCCACGAACATCGTAGGTTTTGACCATTGCGTCCCAATTGACTGTCATAAGAGGCCCTTCTGCTCAACAAACTAAAGAATACAATGTCCCCATGAGCTTAAGACCTAGAGCGAGAGACCGCCACGGCCGTGGCATACGCCACTCGCTCTCTGGTGCCCAATATAAAACAGGCGGCTCAGGGCTTGATTCTTTCGCCTCAATAGTCAGCACAACCTGTGAATACCTAAGAGAACGCTGGCCTGAAGAGCTTGGCGATCTCCACTATCGAATTCAAGATGCCCCCATTCTTGGGGAAAACTCAACGTTCGTGAAGCGCTGGTCAGTAAGACCTGAATCAAAGACCATCATCATTTATAGGCTGCCAATCCTCAGATTGAATCAGGGTCAGAGCAATAACCCAACTGAGGAACGTGTACGTATTGAACACCATGTGTTTGAGGCTGCTGCTGAACTAATTGGCAAAGAGCCTTGGGAACTGATCTTTGGTGATGACGAATAGTTAGTGAACGCTAACTTTCACCTGTCCAGAAATGTTCTTGTCATCAAGAACCGGCAAGACACCGATACGTCCATCAATGTCAATAACTAGATTTGCAAGCACTTCTTGATCGCTAGGAATTACTCCCATTGAAAGACCAGGCGTCGCTCTAATCACTTCAGTTGAAGAAGCACCAATTGTTCGCTTGATAGTTTCGCCACCAATCTTGATAGAGATGTTGGTTGGCTTATCACTCAGGTTGGTAACCGATAGCTTGCTAATGCCTGCTTTAGGAACAGCTATGTATCTAGGTGTTGTGAAACCTTCAGCTGGGTTTATCCAAGAGAAATCTGTGTAGGCATCAGAGCCAGTCTTACTTCTAACAAGGCGAACACTCGAATGCACTGGAACATCTGAATCTAGTATTCCGAAGTAGTCGCCATCAGCTAAACCTGAAATTGGAAAGTCTGTTACTTTTCCTGCAATTGCTGTCACAGAAAGAACAGTTCCAAATGTTTCTGAGGTAGTTCCTAAAACTTGGAAAGTGATAGTTGCATCTTTGTCGCCAGGCACAAACACTCTCAGGGCCTGTTCAACATCTGAGTACTTATCTGATGCTGCTTTGAACTTAGCGGTGTAAGCAGATCCTCTAATTAGAAGACCTGGTATCACTGCTTTATTACTAGCCTGCGGTGCAGGTGAGACGTAATCTGCTCCAGAAGCACTGTTGCCTCGAATAGCTTTTTGCTGAATGAAGGCAGTAATCGAACCACCTCTACTAACTACGTGAACAGCTAGTGACTCAGCCCGAACAACGAAGGAAGACATAGGCAAGACTGTTGTCTTATTGGCTGGAACCGCGATGCCGGTTAGCCCAGCACTCTGTGAGGTCCCATTCTCAGTGAATATCTCTAAGTCAATAGTGGAATCAATGCTGGTGGGGTTTGAGAGAACCAGAAGCGCTTCTCTACCAACAGCTGTGGAACCACCAACCAACCAGAACTCACTCTGCGGTCTAAGGCATGGAGCAGCCAGCAAACCCTTTATTGTCTTCTCGGAAGCAAGTTGAATTTGGTTTGCTGATAGAAGTTCAGAACCTTGCGGAGTCTTCCCTGTTTCATCTAGAACTACGAATGAAGATTCACCGCTAATTCTCTTGAACAGATCTTGCCTGACTCCAAACCCGGTTACAGCCTTAGCTGAATAGCCCTTGAGTGAAGTGTCGGTCTTACCTGAATAGGTCAATGAAGAACTAGCGGTAGCACTTCTCTTGAAGCTTGAAACCGAAGTCTGGTTCTTGCCGCCAGGCACAAAGGTAGGACCAGCACAACTTACTTGTAAGTCCTTGGCACTAACATCAAGCACCTGAGGTGTGACAACCGGTGTGCTTAGAAGTGCCATCGGTGTTCCATAAACAACTGCAGCAGTTGCAGCACCAGTAACAAGCAGGAAGCGAATGACTCTAATAACCATTACTGCTCCTCCTCAACCTGGAAAGTGTCTTCATTTGCTGCTTCAATATCTGTCCTGGATTTTCTTCCACGAGATGTTGGCAGAGCCAGAAGGACATAGCTGAAGAGAACGCCTAGCTGCACTGACTTAGTGATTGACCAATAGGTTTGGTTGTCTTTTACCTCAAATGTGTCGCTAGCTTTTACTCTCCATAGCTGACCGAATTCAGTCTTACCGACTTGGTCTAGCTCCACTACTGAGTTCAAGCTAACTGCAAGATCAGAGTTTCCTTCGGCTTCAGTGACCAACACATATCCGATGCCAGCTTCTTTTAGAGCAGGGTTCAAATCTTTGCCATTGGCAGAAACAAGGTTGGAAACAAGTTCAGAAATAGCGCTCTTGAGAGTATCGCTTGAGAGGTTGCTCACATTCTGAGAACTGAATCTATAGGCGGTTGAAACTGAATCAAGCCTTAGCCCATTAGGTCTGATGATTTCTGCTCTGAACTCTTGATTCTCTGCCGCACCGATATTTGAAATAACCAAGAGACGCAGATCATTTCCGGCCTTAGCTTCAGCCTCAAAAATCGCTGGAAGATTTCTAGTTTCTCCAAAAGAAACTTTGGCAGGTGTAAGTGCAGAGCTAACTGCCAAAGGTACAAGCCCACCGACTACCGCGACAGAAACAAGAACTCTTCTCAATCCAAATCGAGTAAGCGAATCAAGCCAAATACCAATTGCAGCAATCACAGAAATCACTGTGAACATCACCAACGGAGTTGGGCTTGCAAACACTTGGCTGGAAGAGTCTAGGAATATTGATCCCGATCCTCCGCCTGTGAACGGGATGCCTTGAATGAACCAGAGGCTTGCCATGGATAAGAGAGCAATTAGCCAAAAACCGAATACACCCTTTGCTTTTGCCAAGAGCGCCAATAAGCCAAACGCCAGTAACCCAATTGCTGCCCAGCCAATAATCTGGTCATTACCCATAAGAGCGTCAAGCAAATTCTTTTGCTTACTGGAGTAAGAAATAGTTGGATCAGCCAAGACCGCTAAAGGATTTTGGTTGATAAAGGCTTGGTGAACAACGTATGGAAAAACAAGAGCCGAAGCTGGCAAAACAATTACAGCGGTAATCGCAAATCGTCCTCTGGATAGGACTGCGTATACAAGTGCCAGGATTACAAGCATTGGTAGAGCACTTGGAGCACTCGCTGCAGCCACAGCGAACAACAACGCGCTCGCTGCAATCCAGGACCAAGTTTGGGCGTTAGATCTAACTGAACTTGCAATACCAAAACGTCCGGCTCTGGCTAGAGAGAAAAGTAGCCAAGGCAATGTGATGGCGAATATGACTGCTGGGAAGTTGCCCTCTGATTGAGCAATAGTCAGAGCCGGCCAGAAGGCATAGACGAGAGCTAAAGGAATCTTGAGGGTGTTGCGAAGAGTGATTGTTGAAAGCAATCGCCATGCTCCAAAGTAGGCAAGAGGCATGGCAACAAAAAGCACAGCTGACATAGCCACATTCGGAGCGAAGAAAGTCAAAGAACCAATAAACAGCAATACCCATGTGAATGGATCGCTTGGGGCTGCTAGCCCTAGACCAACGTATTGATAGCTAGCACCGGTGTTGGCAAAGAGCTGCAACCAACTATCGCTAAGTGGCAGTGAGAATCCACCCTTGACGGCTGTTTCTAAAGGTAAGTATTGGAATGAGGCCACTAATAGTCCAAGCATTACCCATAGCCCGCCGCTAGCTACAAAACTTCTTTGAGCAGTGTTTGTTCTAGCTGTGGGTGTCTCTTGGAAATTGGCCAGGTTAGTTTTCTGCTCTTCCAATTCGAAAGCCAGTCGACTTCGAGACTTAGCTTGAGCAGAGGTAGCAAATAGCGGTCTAACTGATTTGAGGGAGGCCCGGTGTCTGTCTCTTAGCCTTGCCCGGACTGTGAAGAAAGCCCAGAGATTTGCTCTCAGAGTGAAGAAGATTCGGTCAGGTCTTTTTACCAGCAACAAAGCTGCTACCTGAATCACAGACAGCAGTGGGAGTGATAGCCAGTAAAGGAATGAAACAAAAAGCGGGAAGTGAGATAGTCGCAGATGGTTAGTAGCTTTTGCCAAAGCAAACTTGACTGAGCCACCTAACCATTTCTTATCCCTCTTGCCATGAAGAGACATTTCAGCATGGCGAACTCTTGAGGTTGGCACTACAACTACTCGGAAACCAAGCTGACGCGTTCTGATACCTAAGTCAATGTCCGCCGCAAGTTCAGGAGCTACTAAAGAGAATCCGCCGAGCTCAGCCCAGACATTTGCTCTAATCAACATTCCATTACTGGACACAGCCAAAACGTCGCTCATCCAGTCGTGCTGCTTCTGATCAAGCTCATTGTTGACTAGTGAGAAAGGTCTCATCGACTTGGTAACAGTCAACCCCTGTTGAACGATTAGTTTTTGGTTTTCATAACCAACTTGTTTTGGAGATGCAATCGCTACCAATGGTGAGAGTTCTAAAGCTCTGACGAGTTCAGCTAAGGCATGAACTTCTGGAAT
Source organism: Actinomycetota bacterium (assembly GCA_041171365.1). Lineage (GTDB taxonomy): Bacteria > Actinomycetota > Actinomycetes > Actinomycetales > Microbacteriaceae > Rhodoluna. Next base: position 5,935 of record JBEDLY010000001.1, read on the forward strand.
TGAATCGTCGTGAATTAGCCAGATAGCTATTTCATCTAAATTTTCTAAACCTTCAAGAGACTGCTTAATTGCAAGAGCAGAGAGTTCAGCAAATGTCGCTTTTTCTTGAATTGCAAGAACAGCATGTTTATTGGATTGACTAACAAACGCATCTAGAAGTTCAGTTGTTTCATTTGATTTAGAACTATCAACGATTAGAGTGCGTTCAATTCTGAAGCTCTGCTTTTCAAGAGCTTCTAAGTTCTTTTGTAAATAGCTCGGTTGTCCATTTGAAACGACAACCGCCACCACACGCATACTCATGCCGTGGCCAGTCCTTAGACTAAGCGCGCTTCTTTAGCTTGCGACGTTCGCGCTCGCTTAGGCCGCCCCAGATACCAAATCTTTCGTCATTAGCAAGTGCATAATCCAGGCACTGCTTCTGAACATCGCAACCAGAGCATATGCGCTTGGCATCTCTAGTTGAGCCACCCTTTTCAGGGAAGAAAGCTTCTGGGTCTGTCTGTGAACATAGAGCGTCGCGCTGCCAAGCTAAAGGATTGTGATCTGCACTCAGATCTCCACCAAGCATTGATCGGAGGAAAGGGTCCTTAAACCAGTCTTCAGGGACTTGGCCAAAGCTCTCGTTCATGGACATGCGGTTCCTCTCAAATCCCTCCAGCTCGAAAACTGGATTTCACAGTTGTAATTACAACGCTGTAAGTATTGTGGTGTCAACTTGAGAATAGGTCAAATCGAGAACTGTTATAAACCCTTAATCTTCGTTTTTGCCTGATTTCTAGGGCTTTTTGCATGCCCGAATGGAGATAACAGCAGCGCCTTCTAAGCATGTGTCCAAGATCCTTCGGAGCTAGAGTGCACTAACCGCTATAAAGACAGTTCCAGTCCCTGTCAGGCTGAATGATCTAGCATCCCCCGCCATAAAGACTGCTTCTCCGCTATTGATTACTTCACGCTCTTCTTGACTGTTGCTGACAGCAACCGAGCCTTCGGTGCAAAGAACAATGGCATCTCCAGGCAAGTTCAGGTCAGCAAGCAGATTACTTGAACCAACACTTCCTCTATAGAAGTCAAACTCAGGAGTCGGTAAGTCAAACTTCTCGAATCCAACAGCTAGGTTGTGGGTCTTCACAAGAGAGGGTTCTGTGCTCTCAAATACCAAAACTTTAGAAAGTTCATCGACATCAATGTGCTTTGGAGTTAGACCCCCACGCAAAACGTTGTCGCTGGCAAGCATCACTTCAACACCTAATCCTGAAAGGTATGCATGCGGCATACCCGCAGGAACAAATACACCTTCACCTCTTTTTAGAATCATGTGATTCATAAGTAGAGCTGAGGCAATACCTCTGTCCTTGCCGTGATGCTCAGCCAAATGAACTACTAGGTCAACTAAAGATGGACATTGTTCAGCTGCATCAATCAGATCTGAGATGAATGCTTCATCACAATCAGGAGATGTGAGGGTGCTCATGAATACTTTTCGTATTCCATCTGATTCTTCTAGCCAAAGGAGCCACTGGTTCAAGACACTGCTTAAACTTGAGCTACTACTGACTTCTAATAGTTCGGAGAACTTCTCTTTGATCAGAGCGGTGTTGCTAAAGCCAACTAGTGCATCAAATCTTTCCGTTAGAGCCACAATAAGCTCTGGCTTTGCCTTTTCGTCTTTATAGTTTCGGCTGCTCGCATCTAGCGCAATACCAAGTGCGTTCTCTTTATTGAATCCCTCAATTGCTTGCTCAGGGTTTGGATGGGCCTGAATAGACAGTGGCGCTTCAGCAGCCAAAATCTTTAGAAGAAAAGGAAGTCGAGGCTCTCCGCCTCTAGCTTCAAGCAGTTTCAATAGAGATGAATTCTCCCCAACTACTTCTGTTGGAGATCCGTCGTGCGTGCCAAACCAAATCTCAGCCATCGGTTTACCGGTTGCAGGTATGCCAAAGTAATCGCTGATTAGGTTCTTCGAACCCCACGCGTAGTCCAGGGCTTGATTAGTTATTTTGACTAGCACTCAATAAGCCTAGCCAAACCGCCTTTCACGAGCGGCTTTGCCACCCATAGACTTGTGAGCAGGGAATATGGATAAGCAAAAGAAAATCAAATTGAAAAAACCGAGCAAGCTTGCTCGCTCCTTGGCCTACCTATCTCTAGTCGTTCTAATTTCAGGTGATTCTCTATTTGGCGAGGATTACATCAAGGCAAACCCTGTTTGGCTTTTGTGGCTCGCTGGAGCGATAACTGCAGTTTCAGGCTCAATTTACTTTCTAACCAAAGCGGATTGGAAAAGAGTCGTTAGGCAGATGCCTATTGAACTAACACTGCTCTTGGTTCTCATGATTGCTAGCTCGACCTGGTCTGCCTATCCGCTACAGACTGTCAGCGGTTTTGTTATTCAAATGGGGGTAACCCTAATCGCACTTTTCTTCGCTGCCACATTTACATGGAGACAGATCCTCAATATTTTTGCCAACACAATTCGCGGCATTGTGTTTGGAATGCTCACCATAGGAGTTGCATCAGCAATATTCCCGGTATCTCGTTTATCCATTGAACAAAGCTCAGTTTTGATTGATTTCGGATTACTGCGACTAATGCTCGGAAATCCAAACCTTATTAGCAACAACTTTGTTGCAGCCCTTGCTCTTATTGGTGTAATCACTTTCGCTATTGAGGCTGCGATTAAGAAGAAAACGAGAGTACTTTCGCTGGTAAGCCTTGTTGCATCAGTTGCCTTGATCTTCGTTGCTCAGTCAGCAGGAATGGTCTTTGCTTCGATTGCAGTTCTATTGGCTGCAATCGTTTCTTTGGCGGCTGAAGGCAAGGACAAGGCAACTCGCCATCGTTACTACCGAATTGCTTGGTCTGTAGCAGGGGTTGGGGTATTCCTAGTGCTTGCTTTTAGAAAGCAAGTATTTGAATTCCTTGGTAAATCTCCAGATATGACGCATCGAACCGACATATGGAAGAGCGTTGCTGAACTGATTGAACAAAGACCTTTAGAAGGTTGGGGCTTTACCGGAGTGTGGGTCCCTGGAGTTAGCCCTTACGAAGGTCTGGTGATTATTAATGGTGAGAAGTATTACCAGGCTCACAACGCATATCTAGACGTATGGTTGCAACTAGGAGCTGTGGGTCTAATTCTTTTTGTAATTCTTTTGACGAGAGTGTTCGTAAAAACCTGGCGTCTGGGTGTTCACCACAGCAATGCTCTCTATCTATGGCCACTATTACTTCTAGTAACTCAATTGGTAAGAGGAATCACTGAATCAAGATTGCTCATTCAATCAGCGATGATGATGTTGATTTTGTTTGCAGTCAAGTCGCATGATCCTGCAGAACTCCTCGAGGAGAACTTTAGGAAAACCAAACGAAAGCAGCTAGAGCAAATTAGTCCTAGGCCGATTACTCGACTTATTAGGCGCTAGGTAATTTCAGCACCTGTCCCACTGAAATTAGATTTGAATTCGTGAGGTTGTTTAACTCCATCAACTTTTCAACAGTTGTTTTGAACTTAACCGCAATTAGAGATAATGAATCACCCGACTTGATCGTGTAAGTCTTTGGCTGAACCACAGGTACAGGTTTAGGGCCAATCTCTGGGATAACACCCATCTGGTTCCCCAACGGCAGGTTCTCTAAGAAGTCATCATCAACCCAAACCAAAGGAATGCCCGTTAGGTTCTCAGCCTTGTAAGAAGAGAGGTTCTTGAACGGCAATCTCTTGCCTTTGACTATCTTGTAAGCCTTCATAATTGTCTTCTTGGAGATTGGGTCGATGTACTTATGCCCGATATAACGACCAAACTTCTTCGGTGAAACCGTTAGCAAGGCACAGGTAGAAGCACTTAGTTTGGTTGATGCTCCTGGAAGCTCTTTCGCATCCGCCAACTCAATTTCATGCAGTTCGCCATTCGCGGCAGCGTAGATTTTGCCTGAACAAGAAACCTTATATGAACTGAGTGTGGCGCTACTTGGGTAGCCGAGGAGTTGAATAGTTTTTAGGACTCTTGGCTGAGCAAGCTTGAGCTTCATTGACTTCTCGTTGAATGTGATCATGCTAGTAGGCGAATCAATAATTCCCTTGACTCCTGTTTGAGCATTCTTGACAACTAGACCAACTGGAAGAACCATCACACTCTTCGGGATGAAACTCATTCCAGATATGCTCACAGGAACTACACCGGTAGTTGAAAGGGTAGGCTGCAGTGCGACGCGGTCAGCCTCGTTGTAGGTTGCTCGGATTACTCCATCTTTCAATAGATAGACAGTCACCTGTCCGTCTGCCCTGATCAAATGAGAATCTGTAATGGTCGAATCTGTAGTCGTGAATTTCTCTGCAAGAGCATTCGATACCCGCACTGCTGCACTCGTCCATTTTGAAGGGCTATCAATCAGTACCTTCCCTCTTTTGGTCAGCATCCAATGCTGATTAGAGTCATCGACAATCAAGCTCTTTAGAGGCTTAGCCTTAGGAAGCTTGCTTAAGCCTTTCGTACTCAACTTGCCTTTGCTAGCTCGGAAAATCTTTGTGAAGTCAATGTCACTTCTAGTAGCCGGATCGATTTCATAAATCTGACCTCCAGTGAGAATCACATCAGCGCCTATATCCTTGTTCGCAAACAGACTTCCATCAATTGCAACTGGCGCACCCCAAGGCAAGTAATCAAAGTCTTGGAGAGTCAATGGCGAAGGTGCAGTAGCTGGAACTCCTTCAGCGGTAAGTGAAGCATCGTCCAGAACTTCTCTCTTCGTTCCATTTTGAAGATAAACCTTGGTTCCATCGGAGAGATTAATCATTGACGAGATACCAAGATTAGAAGCTGTGATTTTTGTAGTAACCAAGGCATCTAGCTCGGCTGTTTTTAGAGCCTTAGCATTGGTGCAGCTAAAACCAAGGGTAGAAATCTTGGCACAATCAACCGGGTACTTCCTAGTTGCATTGACTAAGAAGTATGAAGCAACTGCTGGAGCGACAGGAATGCTCTTTACAACTCCAGTTATGTCTGGCCTGAATTCGCCAGTTGGCAATGCATCTAACTGAACCTGAGTTAATTGAACTGCATTGGTGCAATCTAAACCAAGGTTAGTTGCCTGCTCACATGAAGCAATGAGGTACTTCTTGCCATCGGCAATGAAGTAATAGGTGCTCACATTACTTACTGGTGCACTCTTGATGATGCGAGTCATTGGAATGCCGGTCTTGAAGGAATCTAGATACTCTTTAGAAATCTCTCCCAGAGGTCCAAGCGGTGCTAACTCCTTCACCAATTCAGGATCAGTGAGTGGATACTTAACGTCATTTGCGATGAAGTAAGGATCGCTAGTAGCGCTTTTCAGCAAGAAGCCACCGCCAATAGGGCTTCCGAACCAGTCCCAGTAGAAGCGCCAGAAGTTTCTATTTCCGTAAGAAGAACAGCTATCCCCAGTTCCACGCAGATTAGCTAGCGATGCTTTGTTAGGAACAAAAGGTGTGTAGTAGTAAAGGTTCGCAGTTGCTTGATTCTTTAGAGTGAAAGTTAGCTTTTTACAGTCTCTAGATGCTGAAGGGTGATAAGAAATTGAAACCTGTCTACCAGGACGAAGGTATGTGAAGGACCCATTTGGATCCCCGTACCACTGATACTGCCCCGCTGCTTTATAAAGCTGATTGAACAAGCCTGTCCAAACTTTTCCACAAATTCCTGGGTCACTGTCTGGACATCCATATCCCATTGCTGCTCTGTACATATATGGAGATGGAATTCTTGCTTGAACTAGCCCCTGTTCTTTTTGCAGGGTAACTAGAAGCACTCTTGGGTTAATCCCACATGCTCTAGAAATGTTGTAGATGATTTGAGCTGCGGAAATGTTCTTTTGAGCAGCCATGTATTTACATTTGCCAACTTCAGCAATCTTCTCCGGGGTGTCTGTTTTGTAATTCTTCAAACAAGGCATACCTGAGGAACTTGAGCCACAAACAGGAACTTGCGAATCCAAGAACCGCTGAATTTCAGCGGCAGACATTGACCCGAAGTCAAAAAACACACTGTCACTGATGATTAGCCCTGGATCAAAGCTCTTTCCATCTAAGGCAGTTGCAGGTTGAATAGCGGTCAGGCCAAAAGAAGTAAGCAGTGCTACCAGCACTGCCACTACCCCTTTGGTCAACCGGCTATAAATCACGGAATAACTACCGAGGTTTCAGCTGATTCGCCTGCATGAGAAGTTGAGTCATATTTGACGCTAACTACGCCTGTTCCCTTAGCCAAATCCCCTAAAGGAAATTCCATGGTTCTACACTGCGTATTTGCAGCATTTGATTCAGCTTTCACTGATACAGATGTGCTCTTGCTGCCATTGGTGAATGTGGCAGTACAGGTTCCACCTTCCTCGCTGAAATTAGTGACCTGGGCAACAACCTGAAGAACACCATTCTGAGTGTCAACATAAGCGTCTAGTACCTCAACAGTTGCTGGGTCCTTTGTAGGTTCTGGGGTCTCGGTTTCAGTAGGGGTGACAGTCGGTTCTGGGGTCTCAGTTTCCGTAGCCGTAGGGCTTGGGCTTTCGGTTGGCTTGCCCATGTTTGGGTAAAGCAAAGAGCATCCAGATACTGTGGCAGCCAAAATTACTGCCATAAGTGCAATTCTGAGGTTTTTCATGAATCCAGACTAACTTTTAGACCTGTGAAATCTCTTCTGCGAAACTGGGAGAAACCTATTTATACTTCTTGATTTTCTGCTGAATTAGTTGACGCATAAGACGGAAGTCTGGATTATTAGCCTCGATAGTTGGGCTGGTAAGTTGCAAACTCTTCAGTCCACTAGATCTTGCCTTCAGAGCAAGATCCATGAGTGTTGGGAGTGAACTTCCTGGGATATCTGTCTTTATGAGCTTCGCTCCCGCTCCTGCAACCGCATTGAGCTTGAAAAGTAGTGTTTGCAAATCAATCTTCTTCAGAACTATGTTCTGAATTTCTCTCTGGCGCTTCATGCGGTCATAGTCATTGGTGTTGTGTCGAGATCTTGCATACCAAAGAGCAGTGCGACCATCCATGTTCTGAATGCCTTTTTCAATCCAACCAAGAGCATCAGGGCATACAGATTCGTGTTCATTGTCAGCAGGGTAACAATCCTGCTGTCCACCAATTGGAAGAGCCTTCTTCACATTGACTCTAATTCCGCCCAGTGCATCAATCAGTTCGACAAATGAATCCATGTTGATTAGGACATAGGCATCAATCTCAAGACCTGTGACCCACTCAACTGCAGATCTAGTTGCTTCAATTCCAGCAGTTGAACCTTTTTTACCAATGCCTGGGTAAAGGTCTTTGTGGTTATCCATTGTTACTTTGTAGATGGAGCTTAGAAAGCACTCGCCTTCACAGTTGTTGTTGAAGCCATAAGGATAAACACTTCGAATCGGTGTGCCCTCTTTGAATTGAATTCTCTGTAGGTTTCTTGGCAAACCAATGTTTACCGCCATACCTGTTTCAGCACTGACGCTCAGAACAGATATGCTGTCTGGCCGTAGACCCATTCGATTAGCACCTGAGTCTCCACCTAGCACCAGAATGTTGTATCTACCTTCAGAAGGTTCGAATGATTCAGAGTTCTTGAATGTTGTGGTTGTGAAGTTCGAAGCTGCTAGAGCAGTCGATCCAATTGTGTTTGCAACATAACCATTGAAGGTTCCAGTTAGAAGAATCAAAACTACAAGAATCGACTTGAATCTCATAGTGACTCTATGCAAATACATCAGACGCAAAGCATCTAACGTGGTCAAAACAATCAGAGCTGAATAAACAACGAAAGCGATACCAATAGGTGTTGCGAGTACCGGTGAAGAAATCAAAGTAAAGAGAGCAACTTTAGACACTAGGGCGAATAGTGCTGCAATAACTAGGAAAGACCAGAACCCTAGGGTGAAGATAATCCCTAAGCGACCAAACTTTTTATTTCCAGCAACAACCTGAACAGAACCAGGAACAAAGAGGTTAAGGGCAATAATCCATGCAGCTCTTTTGACTAATTGCCTTGAGTCGGCTCTCTCAACATTGCGAAAAGGAGTATTTGGTTCGCGAGAATTATTTCTTGAACTCATAACTTGGATTTGAGGTTCTTATTCTTTGTGGCGACCTGATCGGCCAGATCAACACTGAAAGCTTCAAGTGCCTTGGCGACCTTTGGATCGAATGCTCCGATGATTCGAGCAGCCAAGATTCCTGCATTTCTAGCTCCGTCAATTGAAACAGTTGCAACAGGAATGCCTGCAGGCATCTGAACAATAGAAAGAAGTGAATCCATGCCATCTAAGCTCTTGAGCTTCACTGGAACTCCAACAACAGGCAGAGTGGTTACCGAGGCGATCATGCCTGGAAGGTGAGCTGCTCCACCTGCTCCAGCAATAATGACTTTGATGCCGCGACCAGCCGCAGCTTTTCCCCACTCCATCATTAGATCAGGGGTTCTGTGGGCTGAGAGGACTTCAACCTCGTACTCAATACCAAATTCTTTTAGGGCTTGAGCTGCATCGCTCATCACAGCCCAGTCACTATCTGAACCCATTACAACACCTACGAGTGCTTGAGCCATGGGATTCTCCTAAATAGATGCTGCGAAAAACGCAGATAATTGCTTCCCTTTGATTTTAGATTCGCAACTACTAAAAACTGGTTAGGCTTGCAGCCCTTTCCAGACCGCTGTGGCTATCTGACTTGCTTCTGCCAGGGATTCGTTTGATAGAGCGGTGATGTGTCCCATCTTTCTTCCAGCTCTAGGAGCTTTCCCATAGACGTGAACACTGGCTCCACCTAGCTCACGATCAGACAATCCATAATCATTTGTGTCATTTTGCCCCAGGATATTCAGCATCACTGAGAAAGTGTTAGTTGGTGAGGTATCTCCCAGAGCTTGATTAGAAACTGCCCTGATGTGTTGTTCGAATTGGCTGGTTTTTGAACCCTCAATACTGAAGTGACCTGAGTTGTGAGGACGCATTGCGAGTTCATTGACCAGTAAATGTCCATCTGCTGTTTCAAATAGTTCAACCGCTAATACGCCTGTTACATCTAAACCTTCGGCGATGGTCTTTGCGATTTTAGAAGCCAATTCGTAGTTTGCATTCGGAGCAGGTGAATTAACTTCTGCACACACTCCATCTTTTTGGATTGTCTCAACTAGATTCCAACTCGACCATTCACCCGATCTGTTCCTTGCCGAGAGTTGAGCAAGCTCTCTGGTGAAGTCAACTTTCTCTTCGACTAGCAGTGGTTGATTCTTCTCAAGCCAATCGATTGCTTCTGCACTTGATCGAACGACTCTTACACCCTTGCCGTCATAGCCACCGGTAGGCGTTTTTAGAATTGCAACTCCATCGTTAGCTTGAATAAAGGTGTCCAGTTCTTCAGCAGAACTAACTCTCGCCCAAGCAGGACATGGAACACCTAGTTCACTCAGCTTGGTTCTCATATCCAATTTGTTTTGAGCAAAACGAAGCGCTTTGGAAGATGGCTCGACTACGAAACCCTCGGACTCGAGAGTTTCCAGAATTGAAAGTGGAACATGTTCGTGGTCGAAGGTAATTACATCAACTGTCTTAGCAAATTCTCTAACTACTTCAAGATTGTTGTAGTCGCCAACTTTTGTGGCCGCAGCTTTAGCCGGGCTGTCTTCTGTTTCAGCTAGAACCTTTATCTCTAACCCCATGGTCCGAGCAGGAGCAATCATCATGCGGGCTAACTGCCCGCCACCGATTACTCCAACTGATTTAGTCACGGTCTATTTTCTCATTCCGCTTGTTCGTGATCTCTTGGCAAGAAATTGTTCGATTTCTCGTGAAAGCTTCTTGGCTCTAGGCACTCTAATCAAAACCAAGTCCTGTCCAAATTCTCTGTGTAGGCGTATGTCTCCAGCTCCTTGGAACCAGGCACTCACTCCTCTAGAGATGCTCACCCCAGTTACCTCTCCCCATGCTGCCTCATCGGTCTTCGTGCCAAACAAACCAGAGTGAGCCACAACTCGAGTACTAGTTAGCTCATACCTATTGGTGAAGAACTTGAGTGAGGGAATGAACCAAAAGAGTAGCCCAAGGACTAAAACGACGCCGAGAAGCAATTGATGCTGCCAGATTTCTGTCAGTCTCCAGTCGAGAAAGAAGAACAGTGCGGCATCCAAAGACAAAAAGATTACGGGATAAATTAGGGCAGCACCATGTCTTCGGAGTACTACGAAGCTTTGCTCTTCGAATGGCGGGGAGGCGGACATCTAACTATTGTCGCAAGTGTTGAATGTCGCCCGCTGCAACGGCACGAATCTCTAGTGGATCGGACATTGCAACTAGTAGTCGGCCGGTGGCATCTAGACCCACACCTTTACCTGAGAAATCAGTTCCATCTGGCAAGAGTACTTTGACATTTGAACCAATTGTTGATGAGGAATCTTGGACGGCTTGTCTCAATCCAGAAATTTCTGCATCACCCTTAGCATCTGAGAGTTCTTCATAGAGTCTCTTGAAGGACGCTAGGTATCTGACCAAGACATCATCGAGTTCAAAGTTGGTAACACCGTGCAAAGCTAGCGAAGTTGCATTCTCAATAGGAAGTTGATCTTTGGTCTGTCTAAGGTTGAGACCTGCACCAATAACAACTCCATCGCCAGATGGAAGAACTTCAGCTAACAGCCCAGAGATCTTCTCCCCCGCAACAAGAACATCATTAGGCCACTTCAAACTAACCGGAGCATCTTCAATAAGAGATGACACGGCATTCTTCATAGCTAAACCAGCAAGAAGGGGAAGCCAACCGAAACTGCTCATTCCGAAAGTGGTTGGCTTTAGCAATACAGAGACAGCAAGACCAGCACCTGGTTCAGCTACCCACTGCCGATCAAGTCTTCCTCTGCCAGAATTCTGATTTTCAGTAAGAAGAACTGAAAAATCAGTCCATAACTCTGGGTTATTCACTGCAAAAGACAGTAAATCGCTGTTTGTTGAGCCTGTTACAGGTAAATACTCAATTCTGGAGGCAAATTCGCTACTGAGTTTTAGTTCCATAGCCTCTAGGTTAGACCCTCCAACCGACACGTCTTGGATAGAGTTGCAGTTGAGCCAGAGAACCTCTGCACAACCAAAATTGGAGACAAGCTTTGACCGATAAGAATACGCCTGACCTTTCTACGACTGCAGGCAAGATCGAAGACCTACGTAACCGCTACCACGAGGCTGTCTACGCAAGCGGTGAAGCCGCTATTGCTAAGCAGCACGCCAAGGGTAAGAAGACCGCTCGTGAGCGTGTTGAGCTATTGCTTGACCCAGGGTCATTCGTTGAAATGGATGAGTTTGTTCGACACCGCTCAACAGCATTCGGCATGGACAAGAACCGTCCCTACGGTGACTCTGTAGTTACCGGTATTGGAACTATTGGTGGACGTCAGGTTGCACTGTTCTCTCAGGACTTCACAATCTTTGGTGGTTCCCTTGGTGAAGCAGCAGGAAACAAGATCATCAAGATCATGGATCTGGCTATCTCAACCGGTGTTCCTCTAATTGGAATTCTTGATTCAGGTGGTGCTCGAATTCAAGAGGGTGTTATTGCTCTTGGTAAGTACGGTGAAATCTTCAAGCGTCACACAATGGCATCTGGAGTTATCCCTCAAATTTCTATCATCATGGGCCCAGCTGCCGGTGGCGCTGTTTACGGTCCTGCGCTAACTGACTTTGTGATCATGGTTGATAAGACTTCAAACATGTTTGTTACCGGTCCTGATGTCATTAAGACTGTCACCGGTGAAGTGGTTGAGATGGAAGAACTTGGTGGAGCTCTAGCCCACAACAAGACTTCTGGTGTTGCTCACTACCTTGCAAGTGATGAAGATGATGCTTTGGACTACGCAAGAAACTTGCTTAGCTTCCTGCCAGAAAACAACTTGAGCGAACCAGTGCACTACGAGAGTGAAGAAGCTTTCGAAATCACTGACGAAGACAGAGTGCTGAACAGCATCATTCCTGATTCGCCTAACCAGCCTTACTCAATGATCAAAGTTATTGAGTCAATCGTTGATGACAACCAGTTCTTGGAAGTGCAGCCTCTATTCGCACCTAACATCTTGATTGGTTTCGCTCGAGTTGCTGGTCAGTCAATCGCCATTGTTGCTAACCAGCCAAGTGCACTTGCTGGAACACTAAACATTGACGCTGCTGAAAAAGCTGCTCGCTTTGTTAGATTCGCAGATGCATTCTCAATCCCAGTGCTAACCCTTGTTGACGTCCCAGGATATCTTCCTGGTGCAGATCAGGAATGGGCAGGTGTGATTAGACGTGGAGCTAAGTTGCTATACGCATACGCTGAAGCAACTGTTCCACTGGTAACGGTCATCACTCGTAAGGCTTACGGAGGTGCATACATCGTTATGGGCTCTAAGCAACTTGGTGCCGACATTAACCTTGCTTGGCCAACCGCTGAGATTGCTGTTATGGGTGGACAGGGTGCTGTAAACATCTTGTTCCGCGACAAGATCAAAGCAGCTGAAGAAGCTGGTGAAGATGTGAAGAAGGTAAGAGCACAGCTAGCTGCTGAATACACCTACAACGTTGCTAGCCCTTACCTGGCTGCTGAACGTGGCGAACTAGATGGAATCATTGAGCCTGCTGCTACTCGTATCAGTGTTATCAAGGCGCTAGCTGCCCTGAAGACTAAGAGAGCAACCACGCCTCCTAAGAAGCATGGAAATATTCCACTGTGATGAACCCAGAGCCTATTTCTGAAACCATCAAGGTTCTAGCTGGCAGTCCAACTCCTGAGGAGTTGGCAGCAGTTGTTGCAATCTTGGAGGCTGCTCACGCTGAGCAGGTAACAGAAGGAAAAAAGCGAGCCAAGAAGCCTGCCTCCTCTTGGAATAGAAATGCTTCTATTTTTAGAAATGATTTGAATCCAGGATTCGGCCAATGGCGAGCTCAATACCGCCCAGGGCTCGACTAATTACCTAAAAACAGGTCAAGAATTGCCCTTAGTGTTTTCAATTTCTCGAAAGGTAACATGATGTCACGTGAACCATCCAAGTTAGACCTACTAGCTGAAGATTGGCTAAAAACACTTGTTGATCTGAGTCCTGAATTTGCTACCTACGCAGGTTTCAAAGTTGGGGAAGACAGATTGGAAGACACCAGCCCAGAAGCTGCCGCTCATCAAAACAAACTTGAAAAAGAAATGCTTGCCAAGGTTGAGGCAATTGAAGTTCGAGACGATGTGGACAAAGTCACCAAACTGGCAATGACTTCGACCCTCAAACTAAGTGGGGAAATTTATGACTCAGGTCTTGGCACTAGAAACCTAAACACGATCGCTTCTCCCGCTCAGGGAATTAGAGACATCTTTGATCTCTCACCAACAGCTACAGAAGAGAACTGGTCGAACATTTCTAAGCGAATGAGGGCTGTCGATGGTGCTGTTGATGGCTATATCGAAACCCTACGCAAAGGAATCGAAGCCAAGGACACCCCTGCAATTCGTCAGATTGTTCAGGCAACAAGCGAGGCCGAACAGATTCTTGCCGCAGATGGTTTCTTCAGGAAGTTTGCCAAGAGTGCAAAGCCAGATAATGGCGATCTTCCTGCATCTCTAAAGGCTGAACTTGAGTCTTCTGCTGAAGTTGCAACTGCAGGATACGCAAAACTCGTTGACTTCTTGAAGAGTGAATTGCTACCGGCAGGAAACAAGGTAGATGCAATTGGACGTGAACGTTATCAATTACTTAGCGCCAGCTTTCTAGGAAAGAAAGTTGATCTTGATGAAACCTACGAGTGGGGAATTGAAGAACTAGCTCGCGTAGTGGCCGAGCAGAATGCAGTGGCTAACGAAATCAAGCCAGGTGCAAGCGTTCAAGAGGCAATTGACTTTCTAGATAACGACTCCTCTCGCAAACTTCACGGAACAGATGAACTTCAACGTTGGATGCAGGAACTTAGCGATGCTGCAATCGAAAAACTAAGTGGCACACACTTTGACATTGCTGAGCCTCTAAGAAAACTTGAATGCATGATTGCTCCTACCCAAAGTGGTGGGATTTACTACACCAGCCCTACCGATGATTTCTCCAGACCCGGAAGAATGTGGTGGTCAGTTCCAGTTGGTGTAACGGAATTTGATACCTGGAGAGAAACTACAACCGTTTATCACGAAGGTGTTCCAGGACATCACCTGCAGATTGCTCAGACGGTCTATAACAAGGCTGAATTGAATTCCTGGCGTCGCCTTGCATCTTGGTCATCAGGCCATGGTGAAGGTTGGGCCTTGTATGCAGAGCGTCTGATGCAGGAGCTTGGCTTCCTAGATGATCCAGGTGACCGACTAGGAATGCTGGATGGGCAGCGCATGCGTGCAGCTCGTGTTGTCCTAGACATCGGTGTTCACTTGGGCAAGCCAAGACTAGATGGAACCGGAAAATGGGACTTTGACTACGCTCTTGATTTCATGAGCAAGAACGTAAACATGAACGAACAGTTCATCAACTTCGAAGTTAACCGTTACTTCGGCTGGCCTGGACAGGCACCTTCATACAAGATTGGTCAACGCATCTGGGAGAACATCCGCGACGAGTACAAGGTGCGTCAAGGCTCTAACTTCAATATCAAGGACTTCCACATGAAAGCTTTGAACTTGGGAAGCGTTGGATTAGATACACTAGAAACAGCGTTGCTGGGATAGCAAACGACGGTCCGAAACCCCCTTCATTGAAGGGGGTTTCAACTTTTTAAGTTGTCCCCTTAAGTGGGGACTTAAAAACGACTCCGATTTCCACAATATTTATCGCAATGGAAATAGTTTTTCATTAGGTGAATGCAAGTAGATCTAAGGGGTCTAAGCAATCACCACCAGGGGACGGGCCGAGTTCTGCGCAATAGCAGAGCAAAGGCCCGTTGGGGTTTAAAGCCTCAGTGATAGAACTGGCTGTGCTTGTCCAGGAATTGTTGCCACAACAGTCAATCTAAAATCTTCGCCCTTAGGGCTTCTAATCGTTACTCGACCTTCAGAAACTACTTGAAGTGCCTCTACCGCTTTGTTGAGAAGGAAATCTCTTTCTTGAGCTGAGAGTGACTGTGTTCCACCTTCATCCAGAATTAGCACCTCAACACCTAGATTTCTAAGTCTCTGAACTTCGGCAGTCATTGCTTGGGTTAGCAAATCCCTGCCCCTCAAGTTATCTCTGAGAGTTGCTTCGACTAATCTCGTTGACTGTTTCAGATCTTCTTCAAGTGGAGCTTTTGCATCCCTGATTACAGAGAGCAGCGGAACCGCGGTGCCTAACACTTGAGACAATCTTTGTTGACGCTCTCGTGTTGCCGCTTCAAGTTCTGCAATCTTTGTTCGAGCTTCAATTTCCTTAGCTCTGAATTTCTCCGACTCCCTTGTTGCCCTTGCTATTCCCCTAGAGACTCCAAGTCCTGCAAGCACGAAGACTAAGGCACCTGCTAAACCAGCTGAAGCTATTGCTCCTGACCCATACTCGAGGATCAGTACGCCGATGAGAAGAGCAAGACCGATGAGTGCTAATCTCGCTTGCTGTCTGACCGCGGTTGCAGTTAGAACCAAAGCAGTTCCCATTACAACCCAAGCTCCAATGCTGTGATTGCTAATGATTTGTCGCTGTGTGATCACAAGAAGTGGCAAGGCCAATCCTGCAGCTAGGTTGATGAACCCTTGCCAACGAGGTAACTGCAGTCCCCTGAAGAAAATAAGTGTTGCAGCGGAGCAATAGAAATAAATCACTAAGGCGATTATTTCGAGATAGCGAGATGTGAAACCTGGTAAGAACATCGATTGCACTGGAAGATAAAGCGCGTATACAAAAGGCAAAATGGAGGCCACAGCACGATTGATTGAGATCATCTGTTGCTCCATTCCAACACCACAGTCGTACCTTGACCTGGCTGTGAAACTACGTGAGCTGATCCACCAACAGATTGCATGCGTCCAATGATGGAAGTTTTGATTCCAAGCCTGCCCCGATTTACTTGGCTAACCCTAAATCCCTTTCCATCATCAAGAATTACTACCTTGATTCCTGCCTTGCTGGATTTCAGGCTCAGTTCTCTACTCGCTTTTGGTCCGGCATGCATAATCGAATTATGGATAGCTTGAAGGGTTGCCTCAGTGAGGGCGGATACCGCTTCCGAATCTACTGAAATGCTTGTAGTGCAATTCTTTTTAGCCCTGATTTGAGGGTCAATACGCTCAGCTGCCAAGATGATCGAATCGAATAGTTCACTGCAGTAAACACTCTCGGTATCGCCCTCTAGATTCTGGGCCTCCGAGAGTTTCCTGAGCGCAGTGCCAGCAAGCTCAGCACTTGCCTTCACTTCCTCATCGCTCTTTGCTTGGGTAGCACTGATGAGGGCGGTTAGAACACTGTCGTGAATTAGTCCATCAAGACGTACTCTTTCTTTTGCTCTAGCTTCAGCCTCTGCTTGCAATACCTCGGCCTTGATTGCCTCAGAGTTGGCTTTGTCTGATCTATCCGCGGCATAACGAATCATTAGTGCAATAACAGAAATAGAAGCATTCGTCAGGAATGTATAAATTGCATCCGTCAATACAACAGTCTCTTGATGAGAGCCGCCAAGTGGAAGAGAGAACATGAACTGCACGACACCGATAAGTGAAACGTAATAGACAAGAGCGAAACGCCAACTAAAACTAAGTGCGACAGCTATCCAGCCAGTGTCGATTCCCCACCAAATCCAAGGATAGAAACTTCCATCTTGAGGGACTTCAGCGGAAATGACAAGCGGCCAACTGAATACCAAAACCACCATATAAAGAGCATGGATTCTTAGGTAGAGGTAGTTAGCCTTTCCAAACCAGAACGAGTAAGTCAGAGCTATCGTTGTGCACCAAAGAATAATTGTCAGAGGCCAAGCTAGTGCTTGATTTAGATAATGAATTTGTCCAACAAAATTTAATCCGCTTTCAATGCTTAGAGCAATCGCTCCTGCCGCGAATGTTCTCCCGATAAGTCGATCTACTCGGGCTCGAGCAATAGTTGCTGAAATAGGCATTAGATGAGATCTTCCCCGAATAGACCATCTTCAATAAGTCTGATAAGTAGTTCTGATTTTCCAGTTACCGGTCTGCCAACTTTTGAATACTTATCTCTGGCTCTATCAATGTGTTCTTTGACTGTGTATTTACTCAGTGACAATTCGTAGGCAACACTCTTGAGTGTCATTCCTGATGCATAGAGTTTCACAACTTGCAATTCTCTTTCAGAGAGATTCGCTCTAAATGAAACGTCATTGTCTATGGCTGCCACAGTTTCAGTTGTGTTGATAGTAATGCCGTTAGCGCTAAGCCTGATGGCTTCAAACAGATAGCTCATGTCTTGGCCTTTAGCAACAAGCCCTTCAGCTCCCTCACGAAGAGCCTCATTAACTTTGTCTTTGTTATCGGCAATCGAGTAGATCAGCACCTTCGATCCAAACTCGATAAGAGCCTTCACGTTACTACCAGGGGTCGAACCATCTGCAAGGGATAAGTCAAGAACAACAACCATCGGCGGTTCTTGCAGTTTGCCAAGGAGTGATTCGACAGTATCCGCATGGTCTATAACTGTGTAGCCGGCTTCTTGAGCGCCTGCTTTAACGCCAAGCCTCACTGAATCGTGGTCATCCACGATTGCGATTGTGATTGGCTTTGCGCTTGAACTCATCGAACCAGGCTCACCACGGTTTCGAAGTGATGAGTGTGTGGGAAGAGATCGAATGCCTTAATGCTTGAGATCTTGTAGCCACCCTGAGTTAGCGGAGCTAGGTCTCTAGCAACAGCAATTGGATCACAGGCAACGTATATCAAGTGATCAGGTTGAAGAGTGAGCAATCGTTCGATCACATGCTTTCCAGCACCTGATCTTGGTGGGTCAATAATGACTGTGCTGTTTGGCTTTAGCTTGCCGTGAGAGGCAAGTTCATCCAGGAATCTTTCCACCGGTGTTGCAACAGATTTAGCACCCTTGATGTCAATCAAGTTTCTTCTGGCATCTTCAGCAGCACTCTTGCTTGCTTCAACAGTCGTGATTTGGATGTCCAAGCCGAATGCTGCAGCTAAAGCACCGCTGAATAATCCAACACCACCGTATAGGTCATAGTTCTGAGCATTCTTGTCGAAGTTTTCAGCTTTAGCCAGAAGAACAATCTCTTTAGCCAAGACGTTAGCTGCTTCTTTATGAACCTGCCAGAAAGCTCCAGCAGACAATCTAAATGTGCGACCACCAGCTCGTTCTAAGAACTTCTCTTCGCCCTTTAATTTCTTGTCTACGGTGTATTGAATCTGACCTGTACTAGATGCAGCTATTTCAATCTTCTTGACGTCTTGCCAATTCTTTAGATGCAAACCTAGTTCTTGGATCTCAGGAACTGCCAAAGGCAAAGTCTTTACTCGAACAACTTCGTGACTGCGTTCTCTGTATGGCCCAACGTCGCCATCTTCATTCACATGAAGTTGGATTCTGGTTCTGTAGCCCAAGCCATTGTTCTCATCATCACCAGGTGCGGCTAGAACAGGAACTCGCATTTCAATTCCTGCAAATCTCTGAAGTGCTTCAGAGAGAACATCGGATTTCAATTCACGTTGACGAGAAAGCTTGATGTGTCCGAACTCAGCTCCACCTGCTTGTTCAGCATTTTTCCAAAAGTGTTTTACTCGATCAGGAGAGGCAACGAGAATCTCGGTTGGTTCTGCTCTGCAGAATGAGCCACCCTTATCTTCATAGACTCTGGCTTTCACCTTTTCACCAGGAAGAACGTGGGATACGAAAACCACTCTGCCTTCGTGTCTTGCTACGAAGATTCCGCCATGGGCGACTTTCTCGATATCGAGTTCTATTACCTGGTCAAGCCAATTAGTTGATTTATTCACTACACAAGTGTTCCACACCTGCTTCGGTAGTCTGGTCCTGTGACCAAACTTGTCTTAGCTTCCACATCCCCTGCTCGTCTTCGCCTTCTTCGAGATGGCGGGATTGAACCTGTGACCATCTCTCCAGGAGTGGATGAAGAACTAGTTACCCAATTAGCCCTTGAAGCCGGAGAAATCACAAATACCCAAGATATGGTCCTGCTGCTAGCCAAGGCCAAGGCTGAAGCAGTTCTGAACCATCCAGAGGCTAAAGGGGCTCTAATCATCGGTTGTGACAGTTCATTGGATCTAGATGGTGAATCTCTAGGCAAACCTCATGAACCAGAAGTTGCCATTGAACGCTGGAAGTCCATGAGAGGTCGCTCAGGCAGGCTCTACACAGGCCACTGGCTAATTGATAACCGAGAGAACTCCCCTTCTCCTAAGGCTGTTGGACAGGCTACAAACACCACGGTTCACTTCGCAGACCTCTCAGATTCAGAGATATTGGCCTATGTCGACACCGGTGAACCCCTGAAAGTAGCAGGTGCATTCACCATAGATGGGCTAGGAGGGGCCTTTATTAGGGCTATTGAGGGTGATTCTCATACCGTTGTTGGCCTTAGTTTGTCTACCCTCAGGGACCTTTGTATCAAGCTTGGAGTAGATTACCCAAGCCTTTGGAGCTCTAAATAGGTAGGCTTGAGTCTTATGACTGCCTCAAAATCAGCCAAGATAACCAAGGTCCTTATTGCTAACCGCGGTGAGATTGCCGTCCGTATCATCCGTGCCGCCAAAGATGCCGGAATCCAGACTGTTGCAATCTACGCAGACCAAGACCGAGACGCTATGCATAGCCGCATGGCCGATGAGTCATATGCACTAAATGGTCTAACCAGTGCTGACACCTATCTTGTTATCGACAAGATTCTTTCAATCGCTAAGCGATCAGGTGCTAACGCAATTCACCCTGGCTATGGCTTCCTAGCCGAAAACGCAAGCTTTGCTCAAGCAGTTATTGATGCTGGCATCATTTGGATTGGTCCATCACCTAAAGCAATCGATCAACTAGGTGACAAAGTTTCTGCTCGTCACGTTGCGGAGAAAGTTGGAGCACCCCTAGCTCCTGGAACTCTAAACCCTGTATCAGGAGCTGAAGAAGTTCTTGAGTTCGTAGCAAAGCACGGACTTCCGATTGCTATCAAAGCTGCCTACGGTGGCGGTGGACGCGGTATCAAAGTTGTTTATGAAAAAGAAGAAGTTGCGGAAGCTTTTGAATCTGCTACTCGTGAAGCAGTGGCTGCATTCGGTCGCGGTGAATGTTTCGTTGAAAAGTATTTAGAGAAACCTCGTCACGTTGAGACCCAGTGTCTTGCTGATTCCTATGGCAACGTAGTTGTTGTGTCAACTAGAGACTGCTCTCTTCAGAGAAGACACCAGAAGCTTGTTGAAGAAGCACCAGCTCCTTTCCTAACTGATGATCAAATCAAGAGACTCTACGAATCTTCTAAAGCAATCTTGAAAGAAGTTGGTTACCAAGGTGCGGGAACCTGTGAGTTCCTAGTAGCTCAAGATGGAACCATCTCATTCCTTGAGGTCAACACACGCCTTCAAGTTGAACACCCTGTTTCTGAAGAAGTAACCGGTCTTGATCTTGTTCGTGAACAGTTCAGAATTGCCGAAGGCGGCAAGCTTGAATACGGTGACCCAGTTGTGTCAGGCCACTCATTTGAATTCAGAATCAACGGTGAAGATGCCGGTAGAAACTTTATGCCAGCTCCTGGTTCAATCCACACCTTCAAAGTTCCTGGTGGACCTGGCGTTCGTATCGATACAGGTGTTGAAGCTGGTTCAGAAATCAGCGGCTCTTTCGATTCAATGATTGCAAAACTTATTGTCACTGGTTCAACGAGACAAGAAGCCCTAGAGAGATCTAGAAGAGCGCTTGCTGAACTACACATCGAAGGAATGCCAACAGTTATTCCTTTCCACCGAAAGATTGTGAACGACCCAGCCTTTATTGGTTCAAATGGCAAGTTCGGTATCTACACAAGATGGATTGAAACCGAGTGGACTAACGACATCGAGCCTTGGTCTGGTGTTGCCCAAGCTGGGGCTCAGGCACCAGCAAGAAACAGCGTTGTTGTTGAAATCGATGGCAAGAGAATTGAAGTTAGCCTTCCTAAGCAACTCTTCCTCAACGGTGGCTCTAAGCCATCAGCTCCGGCTCCTAAGCGCAAGGCACACACCGATGTTCAGGCAGATTCAGGCAAGCACCTGACTGCTCAGATGCAGGCGACTGTTGTGAAGATTGCTGTTGCTGAAGGCGACAAGGTGGCTGCAGGTCAACAACTTCTAGTACTTGAAGCCATGAAGATGGAATCACCTCAGAACGCTTCTAAAGATGCAGTTGTGAAGAAGATTCACGTTGCAGTAGGAGCAACAGTTCCTGCTGGAACTATGCTCATTGAATTCGAAGAGTAAGAACCCTAAACGTTAGGCACGTGCAAAGCACGTGAAGCATCCGTAATGGATGTCGAGATCGATGGGTAAACCGCAAAGGTCTTTGCAATCTGATCAACAGTCAATCTGTTCTCTACTGCAATAGCGATTGGGTAGATAAGTTCACTTGCCTTTGGTGCCACAACAACTCCACCAATCACTGTTCCACCAGGGGATGCAATCAACTTAATGAATCCATCCTTGATGCCCTGAAGCTTTGCTCTTGGGTTCAGTTCTAGTTCGAGTTGGTGGACGGTGCCAGATACCTTGCCTTCAAGGACATCTTTCTCTGACCAACCAACTGATGCAATCTCAGGAGCAGTGAAGACGTTAGCTGCAACATTTCTAAGTTCTGTTGGAGCTGCAACGTCTCCTAGAGTATGGAACACAGCTGTTCTACCCTGCATTGAGGAAACAGATGCTAGAGGTAGGAAGGTGGTGCAATCGCCAACTGCATAAACATTTGCTCTAGAGGTTCGAGCAACCTTGTTCACAATTACGTGACCTGATTCGTTTAGGTGAACTCCAGCTTCTTCTAGGCCTAACCCTTTAGTGTTTGGAATTGAACCAACAGCCATTAGACAGTGTGAACCTTGAAGTACTCTGCCATCAGCAAGTTTCACTTCAACACCAGATCCAGTGTTGATAACACTTTCTGCTCTTGACTTAGAAAGAACTTGCATGCCATTTCTAATAAATACTTTTTCAATTAGTGAAGCGGCATCAGCATCTTCACCTGGAAGAACTGTGTCTCTTGATGAAACAAGAGTCACCTTAGATCCAAGACCTAGATAAGCAGAAGCGAACTCAGCTCCAGTGACACCAGAACCAACAACAATCATGTGTTCAGGAAGTTCTTTTAGGTTGTAAAGATCTAGCCAGGTAAGAATTCTCTCCCCATCAGGCTTAGCACTTTCAATAGTTCTCGGGTGAGCACCTACTGAGACGATGATGGTCTTTGCTTCTAAACGCTCTTGCTTTCCATCAGGAGTAGTTACAACAACATGGTGGTTGCCATCAAGTTTTCCTGCGCCATGAATGAGTCGAACTCCCATATCAACAAGAGTCTGTGTCATTTCTTCTGACTGCTCTTTAGCAATAGCTAGAAGTCTTGAGTTAATAGCCCCTAAATCTAGATCTACCTTGGCAGCTACAGATACCCCATCTGCTTTGAATCTGATGCCTAACTCCCCTGCTTCTCTGATCGCATTAGCTGCATCAGCGGTAGCGATTAGGGCTTTAGATGGGACTACATCGGTAAGGACTGCAGATCCACCAACACCATTACGTTCAATTAGGGTTACTTCAGCACCTAGCTGGATACCCGCCACAGCAGCCTCATAGCCACCTGGGCCTCCCCCAATAATGACAATGTGTTGCTTTATTTGTTGAAGATCACTCACCTCTCAATTGTGTCGCATATTTGAAGATTAGACTTGCCCTATGAGCAATCCATTAGATGATCCAAAGGCGGATCCATTCCAAATAGCCGAGCAAGCAGCCCAAGTAATTGCCGAAAAGTCGGGCATAGCCCAGCACGATATCGCACTTACCCTAGGTTCAGGTTGGGCAAAGGCAGCTGACCTTATCGGTGAAACAGTGTCCACTATCGATGCAGCAGAAGTACCTGGTTTCACTAGGTCAGAAGTTGTTGGACACATTTCAACTATTCGCTCAATCCTTCTTCCTTCAGGAAAACACGCTCTAGTTCTAGGTGCTAGAACTCACTACTACGAAGGTCATGGTGTTAGAAGAGTTGTTCATGGAGTTAGAACTGTAGCGGCAGCTGGCGTCAAGACCATGATCTTGACTAACGGTGCCGGTGGTATCAAGACTTCTTGGAAGCCTGGCACACCAGTACTAATCAGTGACCACATTAACTTCACTTCAGCTAGCCCAATCGAAGGCGCTAACTTTGTTGACCTAACCGATCTCTATTCATTGCGACTTAGAGACATTGCTAGAACAGTTGATGCATCTTTGGATGAAGGTGTCTACATGCAGTTCCGTGGTCCTCACTACGAAACCCCTGCTGAAGTTCAAATGGCAAAAGCCATGGGAGCACACATCGTAGGTATGTCAACTGCTCTTGAAGCAATTGCTGCTCGTCAATCAGGTCTAGAAGTTCTAGGACTATCTCTTTCAACAAACTTGGCTGCTGGTATCAGTGAAAGCCCACTAAGCCATAAAGAAGTTCTAGAAGCAGGTAAGGAAGCTGAGCCTCGTATCAGTGCTCTACTAGCTTCGATTGTTGCCAAACTCTAACTATGTCCTCAGAACTAAAAGAGAAAGCACTAGCCTGGCGCAACCAAGATCCAGATCCAGGAACTAGAGCTGAACTACAAGCACTCTTAGACAACAATGACCTAGATGGCCTGACAAGCAGATTCCATACTCGACTAGAGTTCGGAACCGCTGGTCTACGAGGAGAACTTGGCGCAGGCCCTAACCGCATGAATAGGGTGCTAGTTGCCCAAACAGCAGCAGGTCTGGGCAACTACCTACTAAAGCAAACCTCAAAGGCAAGCGTTGTCATTGGTTTTGATGGTCGAGTGAACAGCGATGTATTTGCTAAAGACTCTGCTGAAGTTTTAGCCGGTATGGGTATTGAAGTATTACTCCTGGATCAAATGGGTCCAACTCCTCTGGTTTCTTATGCAACTAGAGCACTAGATATGAGTGCCGGCATCATGGTTACCGCTTCTCACAATCCACCAAGAGATAACGGATACAAGGTCTATCTAGGCGGAGACTTCAACGGCTCACAAATCATCTCTCCAGTTGATAATCAAATTGCTGCAGAGATAGCCAAGATTGCAGAAACACAAACTTTCAATTCACTAAAGAAATCAACTGAATACAAACTCATTGGTGAAGAGATTAGAGCTGCCTATCTAAAGAGTGCTCTTGAAGCAGGTGGAAAATCTGATGGTACTGCCCTAAAGATTGTCTACACACCTATGCACGGTGTTGGCTGGTCAAGCATTGAATCACTCTTTGTATCAGCTGGGTCAGAAAAGCTAATTCCTGTTCCTGAGCAGGTAGTTCCAGATGGTAGCTTCCCGACTGTTGCTTTTCCTAACCCAGAAGAAAAGGGTGCTCTGGATTTAGCCATGGCTTTAGCTAAAGCTCAAGACGCTGATCTAATCATTGCTAATGACCCAGATGCAGACAGAGTTGCTCTAGCTCTGCCAGCAACTAGTGGTTGGCAACGACTTACTGGAGATCAGGTTGGGCTAATCTTGGCTGATGAAATTGCCAGTAAGGCAACTAGTGGAACACTTGCCTGCAGCATTGTCTCTAGTTCAGTTTTAGCCAAGGTAGCAGCCCACTATGGTCTTGAATTCAAAGCCACCCTCACAGGCTTCAAATGGATCTCGAAGGTTCCCAACCTAATCTTTGGTTACGAAGAAGCTCTTGGTTATTGCATTGACCCAGAGCAGGTTGCTGATAAGGATGGGGTCAGCGCTGCTCTCATGCTTGCCAACATTGCTAGAAGAGAAAAGGCTAAGGGCAGAACTCTTTGGGATCTTCTGGATGATTTAGGTCATCGTTATGGTTTTTATGCAACCGGGCAGATTTCTATTCGAGTAAGTGACATCAGCATTATCGGCAAGGCAATGAAGAGCATCCGAACTAGCCCTCCAAGAGAACTAGCTGGACTAGAAACCACATTTAGCGACATGAGCTTAGGTAGTAAAGACCTAATGCCCACCGATGGTTTGAGATTTGACCTTGCCGATGGCAGACGAGTGATTATTCGACCAAGTGGAACTGAGCCAAAGCTTAAGTGTTACCTAGAGGCTGTTTCAGATTCTAAAGAAAGTGCTCAAGAACTTCTAAATGCTCTAGAGCAGAGCTGCAGAGAGCTTCTCGCGGATTTCAGTTAGATCAAAGACATGCTCGATTGGGACAATCTTCCCAGGCATGCCTTCAAGTAGGACAA
>JBEDLY010000002.1:0-28598 GCA_041171365.1 Actinomycetota bacterium
CAGGACCCATTGGAATGGAAAGAACTGTTAAAACGGTACCGATAACAACAAGCGAACCTTCAGGCAGGACGATACCCAATGTTGCGACGCTAACGCCTAAAATCGCTGTTATTACAGCAGCCCAAGCTGCTACTGAGTTGCCGTGTCCTGGTTCGTTTTCGTGGTTGCTCATAATTACCCTTCCAGTCCTAATCTTAACAACTCTTGTATTGTCTCTGTGGACAATTGAACTAATTACTACCAAACAGAGCATTCGCTCTATCAATTGAAGTTATAACAGCTGACATCTTGCTCTTTGTCTCTTGATATTCGGACTCAGGATCAGAATCAAGAACGATACCTGCTCCAGCCTGAACTCGAGCTACGCCATCCCTGATGAAGGCTGTTCTGATTGCAATTGCGAGGTCGGCATTACCTTCAAAGTCAAGGTAACCAACAACTCCACCGAAAATGCCTCGGTTAGCTGATTCAAGGTTGTCAATAATCTCAAGCGCTCTAGGCTTAGGCGCTCCCGATAATGTCCCTGCTGGGAATGTGGCCTTGAAAACGTCAATTGGTGTTTCCCCATCAGCAAGTTGACCTTCTACTGTGGAGACCAGGTGCATGATGTGGCTAAATCTTTCAATCTTCATGAACTGAGTGACTGATACCGATGAAGGTTCACAAACCTTAAGCAAATCATTTCTAGCCAAGTCAACGAGCATTAGATGCTCGGCTCTTTCTTTATGATCAGCCAAGAGTGATTCGGCTAGCGCCTCATCTCGAGCTTGGTCGACTCCCCTAGGCCTTGAACCAGCTATCGGATGCATCACCACTTTGGTACCCGAGACTTTCACGAGTGCCTCTGGCGACGAACCCACAACAGCGTAATCACCATGCTCGTCCGAGTAATTGAGGAGATACATGTAGGGAGAAGGATTCAAGGCTCTCAAGACTTGATAAACATCTATTGGACGAGCTTTCACCTCAATGTCAACACGTTGGGATAAAACAACTTGGAAAACATCACCTGCTCTAACGTGACCCTTCGCCACCTCGATAGCATCGAGAAAGTCTTCATGCTTAGTTCTAGAGGTTCGTTGCGTCTCAATCTCATCAATCAGGGTAGACAAATTTTGACTTGTTGGCTGAGACAACTTCTCAAGTAATGCCTCAATGCGTGATGTGGCCTCCAGATAGGCAGTTTCGTGAACAGTGTCACTGTCGCAATAGACATTGGACACGATGAGAATGCTACTGGTCTGATGATCAAGGACGATGACATCTCTTACCATCTCCAGATGAATCTTTGGTCTGTCGTAGTCCAATGTTGGGACAGCAGGTAAATTCTCAATGTCACGAATAACGTCCCACGAAAAGAGGCCAACTAGCCCAGAAGTAAGAGGAGGAAGCTGGTCTAATTCAGCGGTTCTCCATGAAGACTGAATCAGACGAATCGCATCGAGGGGTGATTCAGGTAGGGCTTCCTGGTTCGGTAGCGCCAGGCTTCGATCACTGACATTGAATTGAGTTTCGGTTTCGATAAAACTAGCTCTGCTTGAGACCCCGATAAAGCTGTATCTAGACCAGACACCTTGTTCTGCTGATTCAAGTAGAAAAGTACCTGAACGACCTGCAGACAACTTTTCATAAATACCAACAGGCGTATCAGTTCCACCAAACACCTTGATAAAAATCGGTACAACTGTTCCGGTCTCGGCAATTGCTAGAAATTCTTCAGAAGACAAATTGTATTTGTGGCTCATGACTGACCCCCTTGAATGTCAAGACTTGATGAATCAAAACAGGATTCACTCCCAGTGTGACAGCTGGGACCGACAGGATCTACAAGAAGAAGAATGGAATCCTGATCGCAATCAAGTTCAATTGAGAGAACTTTGAGAAGGTTTCCGGACGTCTCTCCCTTTTTCCACAATTCGTTTCTAGACCTTGACCAGAAGTGAGCGTATCCGGTTGCTTTGGTGAGTTCGAAAGACTCAGCATTCATGTAGGCAAGCATTAGAACGCGACCCGATTCGAAGTTCTGTACAACAGCTGGAATCAAGGATTGCTTCTCAAAATCTGGGGTAATCATGTTGCTACATTCTAACTTTCACGCTGCTGCGGTTAAGTTCGGCTTTCACCTGTTCTATGGTTAGCAGACCACTGTGAAATACGGAGGCCGCAAGTACCGCGTTAGCCCCTGCTTGAACTGCAGGCAAGAAATCACTGGCATCGCCTGCTCCACCACTGGCAATAATTGGCAGGGATGTTGCGTCACGAATGACCTTAATGAGCTTGGTATTAAAGCCTTCTTTGGTGCCGTCAGCGTCTACGCTATTGATGAGTAACTCACCTATTCCTCTGTGCTGGTTCTCCGCGATCCAAGCCAGAGCGTCGATACCCGTCTTCTTCGTTCCACCGTGTGTAGTGAGGGAATAGCCTGAGCTAACGGATGACTCTTCAACGATGTCAAGCGAAACCACAACAATCTGATCGCCATACTTTGCCGAAATCGCGTCTATCAAACCAGGATTCACAACCGCAGAAGTACCGAGACTCACTTTGTCGGCACCAGCATCTAGGTAGCTTGCGACATCTGAAACTCGTGTCACACCACCGCCCACAGTTAGTGGAATGAAGATAGATTCAGCCGTTTTTGATATCACATCCAACATCGCTCTTCTACCTTCAAGGCTTGCAGAAACGTCCAAGAAAGTGATTTCATCAGCGCCAGCTTCGTAGTACTGTTTTGCAAGTTCAACAGGGTCACCGATATCGCTAAGACCCTGAAACTTTATTCCTTTTACTACTCGACCATCCTTGACGTCGAGGCACGGAATCACTCGAATAGAAAGTGCCACGTTAGATTCTTGCTGCGTGAATGGCGCTTACAAGGATTGCTCTTGCACCTAACTCGTAAAGCTCATCCATCTTCGAGTTGGTCTCATTTCTCAGAACTAAAGCTCTAACTGCTAGCCAGTTTGCATCTTTTGTAGGGGAAACAGTTGGAGATTCAATTCCTGGAGTAATAATCGATGCCTGCTCAATCAAGTCGGCTGGACAGTCATAATCAAAAATTACATACTCGCGGGCAACCACTACACCGTTCAATCTGCGCAAGAGTGCAATGTGTTGGTCCGAATTAGAAGCGTTGGCGATTAGAAATGCAGAAGAGTCGAGAATTACTTCACCAAAAGGCTCTAACCCGGCTTGTCTTAAAGTGTTTCCAGTCGAAACCACATCCGCAATCAAGTCAGCAACACCTAAGCTAACTGCTGTCTCAACGGCACCATCTAGTCGAATAACTGTTGCATCTATTCCTTTACCCTTGAGGTAATCTTCAACGATGTTTCCATACGCAGTTGCTACACGTTTACCTGCAATTTGTTCAATCGATGTGAACTCGCCAATTGCTCCGGCAAAGGTAAATGTTGACTGGCCGAAGTTTAGGTTAGCTACCTGAAGCTCCAGTGCCGACATACGTGGCGATGTCTCTTGGTCTGAGATAAAAGAACTCGATGTTGTTTGCGGAGTCAACAACTCGCAGAGTCTTGGTGTCTTTACGAACGGCGTAACCCGCCTCAGCGAGCATCTGAGTAGCGAAATCAGCGAGAATGCCTTTATTTGGTACTGCTACCTTCAACATAGACATTAGAAACGCTCCTCTAGATCAGAAATAGAAATGTCCTTGGCAACCATGAGCACCTGCAGGTGGTAGATAAGCTGGCTAATCTCCAGAGCTAAGTCTTCCTTGCTCTGATACTCAGCGGCCATCCACACCTCAGCGGCTTCTTCAACAACCTTCTTACCGATTGCATGCACGCCTTGCTCAAGGAGGTTTTTAGTATTGGACTCGCTAGCACTAGCGCTTGTCTTGCTCTGTATCTCTGCGTAGAGAGATTCGAAGGTCTTCATCTCTCTATTTTACCGAAGGAACTACAAAGAACGTGCAGCATCCTCTGCTGAAACTCGCAGCTGACGAATCATGTCGTTACGGTCAGGACTACCGAAGACTGAACTCCCTGCTACGAATGTGTCAGCACCTGCAGATGCTGCCTGACCGATTGTCACTAGATCTATTCCACCATCTACCTGAAGCCAGGTGGCCAAACCTTTTGAGTCAATCAAATTGCGTATGGAAGAAATCTTTTCCAATGAAGCAGGCATAAAGGCTTGCCCACCGAAACCTGGCTCGACCGACATCACAAGAATCTGGTCGAAGTGCTGTATCAGATCCTCAATCTCTGCTACTTGAGTATTTGGCTTGATGGAAAGACCAGCTCGAGCGCCAATGGACTTAATCGCATTGGCAGTCGCGATTGGATCAGATAGTGCTTCGAAGTGCACGGTAACGGAGAAAACTCCTGCTTCTGCGTAGAGAGGAGCCAATTGGTCGGGATTCTCGATCATTAGATGAACATCCAGAGGCAAAGAAGTAATCTCCTGCATTCTCTTGACCATACCCAGCCCAAAGGTAAGGTTAGGCACAAAGTGTCCGTCCATTACATCGACATGAATGCCATCGGCTGCTGAGATTGTCTTGAATTCGCTCTCAAAGTTCACGAAGTCGGCACTTAGTATGCTCGGTTGAATTCTCATGGTCATGGGTTAAGCCTATTGCTCAACTACTCTTTGGTCATCATGGCCATGAACATACAGTCTGTATTGTCTCTATGCGTGTAGAGCTGAACTGTCTTTCTACCGCTAGGAAGTGTCTGGTCCATCAATTTGCTGTTCAACTCGGACGTAAGATCAAGAACCTTCAGACCCAAATTTCGCTGAGCTTTATCAATTACCGCTGTCGTCTCTGAAAGGTGGGGTGAGCATGTCACATACAGAAGGAGTCCACCCTTTTTCAAGGCTTTGCTTGCACTATCAACCAACTCGAATTGAAGCTGCGTGAGAGTCTTCAAATCTTCAGCTGATTTACGCCATCTAGCTTCTGGCCTTCTTCTCAAAGCCCCTAGCCCGCTGCATGGTGCGTCAACGATAATTCGGTCGTATGTTTCAGGTGAGAGCTGACCAATTGTCCGACCATCCGATACTGTCACCTCAACATCGGCAAAAGGTCGAAGTGCGCTCTCAACCAGTTTCGCTCGATGATCTTGAACCTCATTCGCAACTAGATGAGCCGAAGATTGTTCTGCTAAGGCAGCCAGAAGTGCTGCCTTGCCACCAGGACCAGCACACATGTCTAACCAAGTTTCGTTCTTCTTAACTTCCTTGAAGGCAACAAGAGCCATGGCTGCTATCTGAGATCCTTCATCCTGCACTCTGGCTAGACCTGTTCTAACTTCCGAAATGTCACCAGGGTTGCCGGACTCGATTGAAAAGCCGAATGGGCTAAATGTATTTGCTCTGACACCTTCCGACTCAAAGTCAGACACTTTCGACAGGCCGGGCAGAGCAACGAGATTAACGAAGGCAGGGTGATTGTCAGTAGCTAACAGATCCTCAATCTCGTCAGCTAGTCCATCGACCGTTAGTGACTGGGTCAGGGCTCTTACAATCCACTCTGGATGACTGTATTGAATAGACAGAAACTCGTTCTTACTTTTGGCTTTATCCTCAGCAATGTCAATCCACTGTTCAAAGGACTTTTCGCTGACTCGCCTAAGTACACCGTTAGCAAAACCTACAGCCTTCTCCCCAACTACCGCTCTGATCAGGTTTACAGTCTCGTTTATTGCCGCGTGTGCAGGAATTCTCATCTTCAGAAGCTGATGGCAACCAAGACGAAGGGAGTTAAGAACAATCGCATCTATTTCATTCACGGGACGGGAACTCACTTGGCCCAATATGAAATCGTAAGTGAGCTGCCATCTGATTGTTGAGAAAGCTAACTCCTGTGCCAAAGCCGAATCTCTAGTGTTCAGCTTTGCATCCTCCAGCAAGTTAGGCATAACCAAGTTCGCATAACTATCTTCAAAGGTGACTTTGTTCAGCAGGTCGAGTGCAACACTACGAGATGTAATTGGCACTCTCATTCGAGGACAACCTTGCCTGATTGCCCATTCATCCAACTGTAGGCAGACATAACGTTCTTCGATGCTGGTTGAACTTCAAGAAGTTCAAGTGTCGAGCCGTCTCCGCAGCCCACCAAAACTTTGTCACCTGCAACAGAGACTTCCCCAGGAGACAATTCGATTGAACTTTCAACTGGCCTAGCTCTAAGAACTCTCATTGACTCGTCGGCACGAAGGCACCAAGCAATTGGTTCTGGATTCATTGCTCTTACTAGATTCGAAACCTCAATACCTCGCTTTGAAAAGTCGATGCGAGCATCTTCCCTGTTCAACTTTGGAGCTATCGAAACTTCACCATCTTGATCTGTGAGTACGAAGTTGCCTGAATACAGGCGTGGAAGTTCTTGGTTCAGCAGACTCACACCGATGTTTGCAAGGCGAGCCAAAAGTTCGCCTGATGTCTCATCCGGCTCGATAGTAGTGTCAGCAACACCTAAGACTGGTCCAGTGTCTAGTCCTGTATCAATTTTGAACAGTGAAACACCAATCTCAGAATCTCCTGCTTGAATGGCCCTTTGGACTGGCGCAGCCCCTCGCCATCTTGGCAGGTGACTGAAATGGAGGTTAAACCAACCGTTGGCAAAAGAATCAAGAGCGTCTTGTTTGAGGATCACACCATAGGCGACCACAATAGCCAAATCCGCCTTGAACTCAGAGATTGAGTGCAAAACTTCAGGCGTCAATTTGCTTGATTTAATAATCGGCAAAGAAAGTTTGTCAGCAGCTACAGCGACAGGTGAAGGGGTTAGAACTTTCTTTCTGCCAACTAGAGAGTCTTCTCTAGCGAGAACTGCTACTACCTCATGTCCTGATGCCATGAGCCCTTCGAGCACGGTGGCTGCGGTTGCTGGAGTTCCTGCAAAAAGTATTCTCATCGTCTATTAGATTACTTTGCCATCATCCATGTTGATGCGATAAACGCGTTCACCAGGCTTCTTTGACTTGCTTGAGGATGCAAGTTTCTGGCAGATCGACTTTAGTGAATTAGCAAGCTCAACCCCGAAAGAATAACCGTAATCAAGTACAAGCGTTCTCGGTTGAACCACTGCAAGCGTTCGTACCTTGTCGGAAGAAAGTTCCGCTTCCACTGCATCAACTAGTCTTTGATGATCAACATCATTCGAAGAAGTAATTGACGCAATTCTCGTAATGGGTGGAAGACCGAGATCCTGTCTGTCCACAAAGTCATCTGAAACAGATCCATAGAAATCGAGTTTTCTCATGTCATCTGCGAGATCTCCTTTGAGACCGACAAATACGACAGTCGCGTCCGACCGACTTAGTGAAATTGCGTTGGCCCACCTACCGATACTGTGCTCCAAAGCTCGAAGCCGAGGAGAACTCACCATGCTTTGAGCGTCAGCGATTACGACGCAAGAATAACCGCCTGCAACTTCTGGTTCGGATCCTGGAGTCGCAACAACAAGAAGAGGGCCACTTTTCACTCTCACTAGCCTGTCGTCACCGTTTGAGTGCAGCACTGTTGCGTCTGGGAAGCTTCTTTGCATTTGTTGCGTGAAAGCAGAAGCCCCTAATTTTGTAGGACGCGTGCCTGTTTTTCCACAAACACATGGTGTTGGATCAATATGAACTTTGCAAGAGCGACAACGCATCTTGCCCGAAGGATCAATCCAAACCGATGCTTCACAACTAGGGCAGAGCTTTAGCTCTTTACAACCAACACAGATTAATGCTGAAGCCCAACCTGCGTTTGCTATTTGCACTAGAACTGGATTTCCATCACTAAGAGTGTTGCTAATCAACGCGAAGGTTTGGGAATCTAAACGGTCCGACAATTCAGTGACAATTACAGAAACATTCCAAGGACTTGCGAACTTATGAGTTAGATAGCCAAGCTCTACCAAACGAACAACCTCTGTGCTTGGCGAATGTGATGAGATAACTAGCTGAGCATTCTCAAGTTCAGATCGCTGGAGGAGAACTTCTCTTGAGCTCCAGTACGGAGAAGACTGTTCTACGTGCGATTCATCACCGTCGTCCCAGAGCAGAATCAAACCTAGATCCTTGGAAGGAGCGAATGAAGCGCCTCTCAGCCCATAGTTGATAGCCGCAGAGTCAATCGACTTCAGATGGTTCGTGTATCTCACCGACCCGATGTCTGAACTTGAATGACGCAAACTAACACTCAAAAGCCCAAGCCTTTCCAGTGCTCGTTCGAATTTTGCTACTTCGGCAAAATCTGGAAGCACAACGAGAGTGCTGTGGCCAGTGCTCAATTGGCTAGCACTTGCCTCGGCGAAGTTCATGGCCCAGTCTGGAACGTCAGCGCTACCGCCTAGCAAGGCCGGCTGAAAGTAGAGTCTCTGGCTTGACCCGAGGACGTTCACCAATTCTGAAGATGGGTCTTTGATATTCAATTCTTGGATGCTCGAAATTGTCTCTAGCTTCGACTCAGCACGGACAAACCTCTTCGGGATAGCTCCGGACAACAGCTCTCCAACAGTTCCTGCTTGCCTTTCGGCTACGGCGAGACAAAGGTCTAATTGAGACCGAGTGAAAACTGCAAAGCTCGAAACCAAGGAAGTTATCGTTAGGAGTTTCTCTCGAGGGGCCGCTTCATCGACGATTCCACAAACAACACCGGTCTTCGCTTTAGCACCTGAACCGAAAGGAACCTCAACTAACTGGCCAAATTTCAAACTAGAAACAAGATCTTGGGGTACCAGATAGTCAAACTCCTTGTCGAGCTGAGGCAGCGGCGAAGCAAACCTCACTTTAGCTACGAGTGGCATTACATACCCGCTGCAGTTTGCAGATCAGCAATCTTGTTGGTCTTTTCCCAAGAGAAATCTGGAAGCTCACGGCCGAAGTGACCATAGGTAGAGGTCTGTCCATAGATTGGACGAAGCAAATCCAATGAATCAATGATTGCTCTCGGTCTTAGGTCGAAAACTTCAAGGACTGCTTTTTCGATTTTTGATACATCTATAGTGTTGGTTCCAAAGCACTCGACATAAAGCCCAACTGGTCTGGCAACTCCAATCGCATAAGCAATCTGGACTTCAGCCTTTGAAGCAAATCCAGCTGCAACTAAGTTCTTAGCAACCCAACGCATTGCATAAGCTGCCGAACGATCTACCTTTGAAGGGTCTTTACCGCTGAATGCACCGCCGCCGTGACGGCTGTAACCACCGTAGGTATCGATGATGATTTTTCTACCAGTAAGGCCAGCATCTCCCTGAGGGCCACCGATGACGAAGTTGCCAGTTGGGTTGATTAGCAATTTGCTTTCAGAAGAGTCGAACCCGAAAGAAGCTAAAACAGGAGTCACAACTAGTTCTTCAACAGCCCGACTAATGTCCTGCTGCGAAACTCCTGGGTTATGTTGTGTGCTCACAACAACGGTTTGAACTGAAACCGGGCGGTCCCCTTCGTAGCCGATTGTCACTTGAGTCTTTCCATCTGGCCTGAGGAAGTCCACAACATTCTCATGTCTTACTTTGGCAAGCTGCTCGGCCAAAGAATGAGCGATCTTGATAGGTAGCGGCATCAAATCTTTGGTTTCGTTACAAGCGAAGCCAAACATGATTCCTTGATCTCCAGCACCTTGCTTGTCGTAGTCATCGCTAGTCTCACCAGTGAAAGCTTCGTGCGAAGAATCAACACCTAGAGCGATGTCCGCGGATTGCTTTCCGATGGAAACACTAACGCCGCAAGAATTGCCATCGAAGCCGATGTCTGATGAGTTGTAGCCAATTTCTAGCAACTTTGCTCGGACGATGTCTGGGATTTCTGCATAGCCTTCGGTGGTAATTTCACCTGCTACGTGAACCAGTCCAGTCGTAACGAGGGTTTCGACGGCAACTCGAGATGCCGGGTCTTGAGCAATCAAGTTGTCCAAGATTGCGTCGCTGATCTGGTCGCAAATCTTGTCAGGGTGGCCCTCGGTGACAGACTCAGAGGTGAAGAAGCGTGTGTTGTTCATATGTTGCCCAGTTTATCCTGCGGGCACGACACAGAGCCGCCGCTACATCAAAAGGTGGATGACTGTGTCAAGTACCTTATTAGCGACTTCAATCTTGCTCCCAGCAAATTCCTGGTCATTCGATTTAGACACAACTACGACGCTGTTTTCGTCGGATTCGAATACTTTGCCGTTAGAGACATCATTGGCAACAATGAGATCGACGTCTTTTCTCTCAAGCTTTGCATGCGCTCTAGCTTTGAGTTCTTTTGACCCTTGGCCATCATCAAGAACTTCCGCAGCAAACCCAACCAGAAGTGTCTTCAATCCCTTTTCTCTTCTAAGCATTGAAAGCCCGAGAAGTAAGTCTGGATTGGCAATAAGTTCAATGCTTTGCGACTCCGAGTCCGACCGACTGAGCTTTCCATCAGATTCTTCTTTGACACGGAAATCGCTTACCGCAGCAGGCATCAGAACTACATCGGCTTTGGTCACCAATTCTTGAAGGCTCGAATTCAATTCGCTGGTGCTAGAAACCTTTACTACTTCATTGAAGCGAGATAGATCTGACTCTAGGTTTATGGCAATCAGAGTAACTTTGGCTCCTCTAGACAATACTGCGTCAGCTAGTGCAATACCTTGCTTGCCTGAAGATTTGTTGCCGATGTAGCGAACCGAGTCAATTGGTTCGCGCGTGCCACCAGCGGCAATCACGATGTGCTTGCCGGCAAAATCCTGATCAGTAATCGAAGCTAGGGACTGAGCAACGATTTGCTCTGGTTCAGGGAGTCGCCCTGCTCCCGAATCCTCGCCAGTTAGTCTTCCAACCGCAGGTTCAATTACAACAACTCCCCTAGCTTTCAATGTTTCGATGTTGGAAACGGTTGCTGGATGAGTCCACATTTCTGTGTGCATGGCTGGAGCAATAACGACTTTTGCTTTTGTCGCTAGAAGCACGTTAAGAAGAAGGTCATCAGCAATCCCAGCTGCGAATCTTGCAACAAAAGCAGCAGTTGCAGGAGCTACAACGATAAGGTCGGCTTCTTGAGCGAGTGCAATGTGCTTCACTGAATCGACGTCAGTGTAGAGATCTGGATCTACAGAGTTATGAGACAAAGCCTCTAATGTAGTTGCACCAATGAATCTAAGTGCATTCTGGGTTGGCAATACCTTTACGGAGTGGCCTAGCTCGGTGAAGCCGCGAATAACGCCAGCTGCCTTATAAGCAGCTATTCCTCCGGTAACCCCTACGAGAATACGCAAGGTTGCTCAGATTAGTTTTTGGCTTCTGAAGCGACTACTGCACCCTCTACAATTTCACGCATGGCGATAGAAAGTGGCTTGTCGTCAACAGCTGCATCTACAAGTGGACCTACGTTGTCAAACAATGAACCCTCGTGCAGAGCTGAGTAGTAGTCGTTGATCTGACGGGCACGCTTAGCTGCAAAGATAACCAAACCGTACTTTGAGTCGCTCTTTGACATAAGTGCGTCGATTGATGGAGATACGATTCCCTCTAGTTTTTCAGACATTTTGAACTACTTTTCCTTTGATTACATGTGAACCAGATGGGTTCACGAAGACTGCATTAAGTCTAAGACCTCTTTGGCACATTGTGCCACTTCATTATTAATCACTACATGATCGAAAGAACCCTGCGCTGCCAGCTCTATTTCAGCGGTTTTGAGCCTAATTGCTACCTCTTCAGGGGTTTCCGTGCCCCTGCCGATCAATCTCTTCTTCAGTTCCTCGAGGCTTGGCGGTGCGATAAAGATTAGGTTTGCCTCTGGCATTGAAGCCTTGACCTGCTCGGCACCTTGAATATCAATCTCGAGAATGATTTGCTTGCCAGCCGCGAGGGCCTTTTCGACAGGCTCTCGAGGAGTTCCGTAACGATTATTTAGGTGAACCACTGCGTATTCAAGCAACTCATCTTTAGCAATCATGTCGTCAAATGCTTGGTTAGTGACGAAGTAATAGTGAACGCCATCTACCTCGCCAACTCGAGGAGCTCTAGTCGTTGCTGAAACTGAGACAAGTATTTCCGGGTTCTTGGCGAGTAGTTCACGTACGACAGTTCCCTTACCAACTGCAGTTGGCCCAGCTATTACTGTGAGACGAGTCATGTCCTTAAGCCTATTGGCTCAGTGCTCTGTGAAGTGAGTTTTGGTCCTGTTCAACCGCTTGTGTAACGCCACGAATACCGTCTCTTAAGGCTGATCTCGAGATTGAATACAACACGTCAGAACTTAGATCCTTGAAGATAGCTTTAGCGTCTTCAAGCCTCGCTCCTTGGAAACCGAATCCAGGTGCGAGTATTGGGGTTCGCAGTGTGGTCCTACTTGCATTCACTTGAGAAAGTCCAACTTTGGCAAGATCAACAGTTGCACCGATAACAAGACCAAGAGATCCGAAACGCGAGTTTGATGCCGCGGTGCTGGTATTCACTATCTCGACTTCTCTAGCAACTTGAGCTGCAACAGTTACATCATTGATTGAGCTCTGAAGAGCGGTACCTTCTGGGTTTGAGGTTGCCGCAAGAACAAAGAGTCCTTTTCCTCTTTCACTTGCTATCGCTGAAGCAGGAGCTAGAGCTCCAACACCTAGGTAAGGATTCACAGTGAGAGCATCACAGGTAAAAGGTGCTGACTTGCCTAGCCAAGCTTGAGCGTACGCCTCCATCGTTGAACCGATGTCTCCTCGTTTAGCATCAGCAATAACCAACAAGCCACGTTCATTGGCGGAATCCAGCACTTGCTCAAGAGTTTGAAAACCAGCTGACCCGAATCTCTCAAAGAACGAGACCTGTGGCTTCACAATGGAAACCACACCATCAAGTTGATCAAGCATTGCCAGGCTGAAATCTAGAAGACCTTTAGCAGAGACTTCAAATCCGTTTTCAATCAGGATCTCTTCGTGCGGATCGATTCCAACGCAGAGCTGACCCTTAGCGTCAAAGGCTTGCTCCAGCTTTCTGGAAAATGTATCAGGCAAGAGCTACTCTCCTGTCCTCTGCATGTTCCTGAAGTGATCGAACTTTGAAATCGCCTGCAATTACTGTCTCGAAAGAGCCAATAGCTGCGGACAGCTGAGCGATTGTTGTGAAGATTGGTGCGTCAGCTGCTGTGGTTGCAGCACGAATCTCATAGCCGTCTTTACGAGCTGAAGAACCTGATGGAGTGTTTACCACAACGTCAACTTCACCATTCAGAATCAAATCAACAATGGTCGGGCCAGCAGGGGCCTGGTCGTCTCCAGAGTGTTTTCTAACGATTCGAACAGGGATACCATGACGCTTCAAGATTGAAGCTGTTCCAGCAGTAGCAAGAATTTCATAACCCAACTGGAAGAGTCTTCTAACCGGAAGAATAACTTGATGTTTATCTCTGTCAGCAACAGAGATGAAGATCTTTCCAGAAGTTGGAAGTGAACTGCCAGCTGCAGCCTGACTCTTGGCAAACGCAGTTGGGAAATCTACATCGATACCCATGACTTCACCTGTAGAACGCATCTCTGGACCTAATAGAGAGTCGACGAAGCGACCTTCTTTAGTAGCAAATCTCTTGAAAGGCAGAACTGCTTCCTTGACAGAGATTGCAGTGGTTTCCGGAATGTGGGTTCCATCGGTTGCAGGAAGATGACCTCCAGAAACTAGTTCTCTGATGCTCTTACCGACCATAACTAGGGCAGCTGCTTTCGCAAGGGTGATGCCAAGAGCTTTGGAAACGAAAGGAACAGTTCTCGAGGCACGTGGGTTAGCTTCGAGAACGTAGAGAACGTCGTGAGCCAAAGCAAACTGAACGTTCAGCAGTCCCCTAACACCAATACCCTTAGCAATCTTTTCTGTGGCGACTCTCACTCGGTCAATTTGAGCGTTGCTCAATGTTATTGGAGGAAGAGTACAAGATGAGTCACCAGAGTGAATGCCGGCTTCCTCAATGTGTTCCATCACGCCGCCGACGTAAAGTTCTGTGCCGTCATATAGAGCGTCGATGTCGATCTCAATCGCGTCATCTAAGAACCTGTCTACAAGTAGAGGGTGTTTAGGTCCGACAATTGCTTGGTCTGCGATTCTCTCGAAATAGCCTTCTAGAGACAATTGATCGTAAACAATTTCCATGCCTCGTCCACCAAGAACGAAGGATGGTCGCACCAGTACGGGGAATCCAATTCGCTCCGCAATAACCTTTGCTTCTTCAAGGCTTGTTGCAGTTCCATTTGCTGGAGAAATGAGTCCTGCTTCATCAAGAATCTTTGAGAATGCTCCTCGCTCCTCAGCCAAGTCGATAGCATCCGGAGTGGTACCAAGAATAGGTATGCCGTATGAAGCTAGTCCCTGAGCAAGTCCAAGTGCAGTCTGACCACCAAGCTGAACGACAACTCCTACTAATTCACCGCTGGCAGATTCTGCATGAATAACTTCCAGCACATCTTCAAGAGTTAGTGGTTCGAAATAGAGTCTGTCGCTGGTGTCGTAATCCGTTGACACTGTTTCCGGGTTGCAGTTGATCATGATGGTTTCGTACCCAGCGTCATGCAACGCGAAAGATGCGTGAACGCAGGAATAATCGAACTCAACACCTTGACCGATGCGGTTTGGGCCTGAACCAAGAATGACCACTTTCTTAGCTGTTGATGCTCGAACTTCGGTCTCTTGTTCGTAAGTGCTGTAGTGATACGGCGTCAAAGCTGGGAACTCGCCCGCACAAGTATCAACTGTCTTGTAAACAGGTCTGATGTTCTGTGAATAGCGGATTGTTCTAACTTCGTGCTCAGTGAGATTTCTTAGCTCTGCAATTTGTGCATCACTGAAACCAAATGACTTTGCGTACTGCATGACTTCTTCGTTCAAATCTGCCGCTTGTGCCACTTCAAGAGCGATCTCGTTGATAAGAACGATTTGGTCAATGAACCAAGGGTCAATCTTTGTTGCCTGGAAGATTTCATCAGCGGTCGCTCCTAGTCGTAGAGCCTGCTGAACGGTCACAATTCGACCATCGGTTGGAACCTTTGAAAGTTCAAGTAACTCGTCTTTGGACTTTGGTTGGGTACCCCAGTGGAATGACGAACCACGACGTTCAAGGCTTCTTAGTGCCTTCTGTAGAGCCTGAGCGTAGTTACGTCCGATAGCCATCGCCTCACCAACAGATTTCATTGTTGTAGTCAAAGTGGCATCCGCTGCGGGGAACTTCTCGAAAGCAAAACGAGGCACCTTCACAACCACATAGTCAAGTGCTGGTTCGAAAGAGGCTGGAGTTACTTTAGTGATGTCGTTAGGAATTTCATCTAGACGATATCCAATTGCTAACTTCGCAGCGATCTTGGCAATCGGGAATCCTGTTGCCTTCGAAGCTAGAGCAGAAGAACGGCTTACTCGCGGGTTCATCTCAATAACGATGATTCGACCTGTGTTTGGTTCAACAGCAAACTGAATGTTACAGCCACCTGTGTCAACGCCCACAGCTCTAATGATGTCAATCGAGATGTCTCTCATGTGCTGGTACTCACGGTCTGTGAGTGTGAGAGCAGGAGCAACGGTGATTGAGTCACCTGTGTGAACACCAACCGGGTCAACGTTCTCAATTGAACAAACCACAACTGTGTTATCTGCGGTGTCTCTCATGAGTTCGAGTTCGTACTCTTTCCAACCCATGATTGATTCTTCAAGTAGAACTTCAGTTGTCGGGCTGGCTTGAAGACCTGCACCAGCGATTCTTCTCAGATCTTCTTCATTGTAGGCAAACCCTGAACCAAGTCCACCCATGGTGAAGGAAGGTCTAACTACCATTGGATAACCAAGGTCCTTGGCTGCAGCTAAAACATCTTCCATGTTATGAGCGATGTGAGATTTAGCAACATCAGCACCCGCTGCAAGCACGAGCTCTTTGAATGAGAAACGATCCTCACCAGCTTTAATGGCAGCAACCTTTGCACCAATCAGTTCTACGTTGTATTTGTCTAGAATGCCCAACTCGTGAAGTGACATCGCTGCGTTAAGGGCAGTTTGACCTCCCAGAGTTGGCAAGATGGCGTCGGGTCTTTCTTTAGCAATGATTGCTTCAATAACTTGAGGAGTAATTGGTTCAATGTATGTGGCATCTGCAAAATCTGGATCGGTCATAATCGTTGCAGGGTTGCTGTTGACAAGGATTACGCGAATGCCTTCGGCTCTAAGCACTCGACATGCTTGTGTGCCTGAGTAGTCAAATTCACAAGCTTGACCAATAACAATCGGACCTGAACCAATAACTAGAACGCTTTTGATATCTTCTCTACGTGGCATTAGTTGGCCTTCTTTGCTTTATTTGCTTGAATCATGTCAATTAGTCGATCGAACAGGTAGTTCGCATCGTGTGGACCGGCGGCAGCTTCTGGGTGATATTGCACGGAGTAAGCAGGGATGTCTAGACATTCGAGACCCTCAACTACGTCGTCGTTGAGGCAAATGTGGCTGACTCGAACCTGACCGAAACCAGCAGGTGATTCAACTTGCTCTCCGCCATCCACTCTCACAGCGAAGCCATGATTGTGGGCGGTGACTTCCACTTTGCCTGTTCTTCTATCCAGTACAGGTTGGTTTATTCCTCGGTGACCAAAGGCAAGTTTGTAAGTCTGGAAACCTAGGGCTCTTCCAAGGAGTTGGTTTCCGAAACAGATGCCAAAGAATGGAATCTTTCGCTTGAGGACTTCCTGAAGCACCTCAACCTGCTTAGTAGCCGTTTCAGGGTCGCCTGGACCATTGCTATAGAACACTGCGTCTGGATTATTTGAAAGAAGTTCATCCGATGTGGAGCTAGCTGGGAAGACTTCGACGTCAAGCCCTCGCTCAACCATGTTCTCAATGGTTGAACGCTTGATACCGAGATCGAGAATTGCTACTTTGCCAACGAGTTCACCTTTGTGTGAAACTTCGTACTTCTCTTTGGTTGAAACAACTGAAGATAGTGACTGACCTTGCATCTTGGCTGCTGATCTGACGATTGCAACAAGCTCTTCGATTGGCTTGCTGGCATCCTCTCCCGAAAAGACTCCAGCTCTCATCACACCAATTTCACGTAGGTGAAGGGTTAGGGCTCTTGTATCGAGATCTGATATTCCAACTACTTCATCACGAAGCAAATCATCTTCTAGAGTTCTCTCTGATCTGAAGTTAGAAACGATACGGCTGACATCTCTGACTACGTACCCAGAAACCCAAATCTTGTCAGACTCTTCGTCTCTGTCGTTCATACCGGTGTTGCCAATGTGTGGGGCTGTTTGGACAACAATCTGGCCAGCGTAAGACGGATCAGTCAAAGTTTCCTGGTAGCCAGACATGCCGGTAGCAAAAACAATCTCGCCAAGAGAACTTCCAACCTTGCCAAAAGGAACACCTTTAAACACTTTTCCGTCTTCTAATACAAGAAGTGCTGTTCTGCTTCTAAATGTCATT
This sequence comes from Actinomycetota bacterium, assembly GCA_041171365.1. Taxonomy (GTDB): domain Bacteria; phylum Actinomycetota; class Actinomycetes; order Actinomycetales; family Microbacteriaceae; genus Rhodoluna. Next base: position 17,366 of record JBEDLY010000002.1, read on the forward strand.
ATGGGTTCCGATCTCTTGAATCATTGAATTCTTGACGGTGAATGTTCCCTTGTAGATTGTGTGCACAACGGAACCGCTAAGTCTCATTCCTAAGTATGGGTTGTTTGTGCTCTTGCTCTCACCATGTGAGTCAACTTGGTAGCTAGTGCTTGGGTCGAAGAATAAAATGTTTGCAGGAGAACCAGCTTCGATAGGCTGACCCTGGTCTGCAAGCTTTGAAATCTTCGCAGGATTGATAGCTAGTAGCTCCTCAAATCTCTTCCAGTCAATCAGGCCAGTATCAATCAAAGTGGTCTTTGCAATCGCAGCAGCGGACTCTAGCCCGATCATTCCGAATGCTGCCTCTCCCCATTCACAATCCTTGCTATCAGGTGTGTGTGGAGCATGGTCTGTAGCAATGATGTCTATAGTCCCATCGGCAACTGCTTGCCTAAGAGCCTGAACATCTTCACTAGTTCTAAGCGGTGGGTTCACCTTAAAGACAGGGTTGTATTCACTAACTAAATCTTCAGTGAGGATGAGGTGGTGAGGTGTTACCTCTGCAGTTACATTGATACCTCTACTCTTAGCCCAACGTATGACATCAACTGAGCCCTTAGTTGAGACGTGGCACACGTGAAGTCTTGAACCAACTTCATGTGTGAGTAGAACATCTCTCGCGATGATTGCTTCTTCTGCAACAGAAGGCCATCCCGTAAGCCCAAGCTTTAGTGACAGAGCACTCTCGTTCATTTGGGCGTTTACTGTTAGTAACGGATCCTGAGCGTGCTGAGCGATTACCCCATCAAACGCCTTCACGTATTCAAGAGCTCTTCTCATTACCAATGAGTCACTGACACACTTACCGTCATCACTAAAGACAGTGACGTTCGCCGCAGAGGCGTTCATTTTGCCTAAGTCGGCTAGATTCTTGCCCCCAAGATTCGCTGTGACTGCACCGATTGGTTGAACCTGAACATAACCCGCTGCCTCTCCAAGTGCATAAACCTGCTCAACTACAGCGCTGTTGTCAGCAACTGGATTTGTGTTTGCCATTGGGTGCACGCATGTGAAACCACCCTTAGCTGCAGCCTTACTTCCGGTGAGGATAGTTTCACTTTGTTCGAAGCCAGGCTCTCTCAAGTGAGTGTGAAGATCTACGAATCCGCTCATAGCAATCAGACCTGAGCAGTCAAACTCTTCAACTGAATCCTTAGTTTCTTTGCCTACGTACTCAATGACTTGCCCTGAAACGAGAATGTTTGTCACAGTACCGTCAGAGAGGCTGACGTTTTTGAAAAGTGTTGTCTTGTTTGTCATTTAGCGCTCGATTCTTGGGCTAGTAGTTTGTAAAGAACAGCCATTCGCACAGAAACTCCATTACGAACTTGGTCAACAATTGCAGACTGCGAAGAGTCAGCGGCTTCTGAAGATATTTCTAGACCTCGGTTCATAGGTCCTGGATGCATGATCAAAGTACTTGACTTTAGGTTTGAGAAACGCTCAGAAGACAGTCCCCAAAGTGTCGAATACTCATTGGCGTTAGGCACGAATACAGAGTTCATTCGCTCCATCTGCATGCGAAGCATCATCACTACATCAAAGCCATCCAGTAAAGCCTCATCGAGGTTGTGGTAAACGGCATCTGCCAATGAACTGGCTTCAGACGGTAGCAAGGTTGACGGACCCGCAAGACCTACGTAAGCTCCGAGAGTCTTGAGAAGATCGATGTTAGATCTGGCTACTCGGCTGTGAAGTATGTCACCAACGATCAGCACCTTGATTCCTGATAGATCACCTGAGTCTTCTTTGCCTTTTAGCGCTTGTCTGATAGTCAGGGCGTCTGTGAGGGCCTGTGTTGGGTGTTGGTGCGTTCCATCGCCAGCGTTAATGACTGTGGCATTAGACCAATAAGAATTCGCGATTGTGTTAGCCGCTCCACTGTGATGATGTCTAACAATCAAAGCCTCGATACCCATGGCCTCAAGAGTTAGCACCGTATCCTTCAAGGACTCGCCCTTGCTAACTGATGAACCCTTGGCGGTGAAGTTAACGACGTCAGCTGACAAACGCTTGGCAGCGATCTCGAAGGAAAAGCGAGTTCTGGTTGAGTCTTCGAAAAATAGGTTTGCTACGGTTCTACCGGTTAGAGAAGGTAACTTTTTGACATCTCGTGAGTTAACTCCCTGCATTTCAACGCTGAGGTTCAATAATTCAAGGCTGTTTGCTAGATCTAAATCTCCTGTGCTGAGTAAGTGCTTCATTTCTCGATCACCACCGATTGTTCATCGTCGCTCTCGGTGAGCTTCACAAAGATTCGCTCAGAAAAAGATGTTGGTAGATTTTTGCCAACGTAATCGGCTCTGATAGGGAGTTCTCGATGACCTCTATCTACTAGAACAGCCAATCTCACGGCTTTCGGCCTACCGAAAGAAACCAGAGCATCCAGTGCCGCTCTTACTGTCCTGCCGCTGAATAAAACATCATCGACGAGAACTACTGTGAGATTTTCAAGAGATTGTCTAGGAATTGATGTCGGAGTAACAGCTTTGCTTGGCTTTGAAGCAAGGTCATCTCTGAACATGGTGACGTCGAGTTTTCCGACAGACGTGCTTGGTTCGAATTCTGGGTAATTTTTGGCAATCGAAGCAGCAATCCTGTTGGCGAGATGAACGCCACGGGTTGGAATACCAAGAATTAGAAGGTTTGCTGTGCCCTGATTGGCTTCTACGATCTCATGAGAGATTCGGACTATCGCACGCTCAATATCTTGAGCGTCTAAGACGGTGCGTGAACTCACGCCCACCTCCTTCTGCGCCTCACAGGACGCCTTTAAAGGATGTTGTTTCTAATATTCTAGTGCAGAATCTCTCGTACTACTAGATTGGCTTGCGGGTTGCGGCAACAGTTGCCAGAACTCCATTGATAAATGCTGGTGAATCCTCTGTGCTGAGCTCTTGAGCGAGGTCAACTGCTTCGCTAATAGCTACTTGCGAAGGAGTATCTGAGTAAGCAATCTCAAAAATTCCAACTCGAAGAATAGCCTTATCAACAGCAGGCATTCGATCCAATGTCCAGTTCTGAGCCACACCGGCAAGAATCTCATCGATTTCAATCTGGTTCGCTAGGACTCCGATTACTAAGGTGTTAGCGAATTCAAAGATTTCGTCTTGGTTCTGCCTGTCTGCAACCTGATCGCGAGTTGCTTCCAAAAGATCAGTTGCCATTACATCTCTGAGTTCGGCAGCATAGAGGGCGTCTACGGCCCTCTTTCTGGCTTTAGTTCTTGAACTCAAGGATTAGTCGGTTACTCGGCCGAGGTACTCACCGGTTCTGGTGTCTACCTTCACTTTGGTACCCTGCTCAACGAACAATGGAACCTGGATCTGCAATCCAGTTTCTACTGTTGCTGGCTTAGTTCCTCCAGAAGAACGGTCTCCTTGAAGACCAGGCTCGGTGAAGGTGATTTCTAGAACAACTGATGGCGGCATTTCAACATAAATTGGGTTGCCCTCGTGGATAGCAACAATAGCCTGCTGGTTCTCTAGTAGGTAGTTAACTGCGTCCCCTACAAGCTCGCTAGATAGGGTCATCTGGTCGTAGTCCTTGGTGTCCATGAATACGTAGCCATCGCCATCGCTGTATAGATACTGCATTTCACGCTTGTCTACTGTGGCAACATCGATCTTGATGCCAGCATTCAGGGTGCGGTCAATGACCTTGCCGCTGATAACGTTCTTTAGTTTGGTTCTTACGAATGCTGGACCTTTACCAGGCTTGACGTGCTGGAACTCGATAACTGCCCATAGCTGGTTGTCCATGCTTAGAACCATGCCGTTTTTTAGATCATTGCTTGTTGCCATTTTTGCCTCGCTGTAATTATTCGGCCTTTTGGCCTGTAGCAGTTTATCAGTGGCTTAGTTGCCTTAGGGCTAACAAGTAGGAATTAGTGCCAAAGCCGGCGATTACACCTGTAGCAACCCCACTAATAACTGAATTGTGCCTGAATTCTTCTCGTGAATGAGGGTTAGAGATGTGGACTTCGATCAGAGATAGTCCTGAAGAAGTCACTATTGCACATGCATCTCTTGTTGCATAGGAGTAATGAGTAAAGGCCGCCGGATTGAGCACAACATGGCTCTTGGAGTCAACTGCCTCATGCAGCCAGGAGATTAGCTCTGCTTCATCGTTGGTCTGCCTAACATCAACGTCAAGACCAAGCTCGGTAGCTAGTGAGGTCAGACTGGACACAAGATCTGTATAAGAGGCTGTGCCATAGACATCTGGTTCACGAGAGCCCAAACGATTTAGGTTTGGTCCGTTTAGGACAAGTACTTTAGTCATAGGTCAAACTTACTTTCTATTCGGCAATCTCTTGGAAAGCTGTGAAAAGAAGTTCTTTAGTAGGAGCTTCCAGAATTCCAGGCTTAGCAAGTCCATCAAGCACCACGAATCGCAGAATGCCACCACGGCTCTTCTTATCGATTTGCATCCCTGAGTAGAGAGCTTCCCACTTATCCGCTGGGTAACTTGTTGGCAAATCGAGTAGTTGAAGGATAGATCTGTGTCTATCAGCAACATCGTCGCTCAATCTTCCAGAGAGTCTTGCTAGTTCAGCTGCGAAAACCAATCCGATGGACACAGCTCTTCCGTGCCTCCACTTGAAGTGCTCGACAAGTTCAATAGAGTGCCCCAAAGTGTGTCCGTAGTTCAGAATTTCTCTTCTATTAGATTCCTTGAAGTCATCTCCAACAACATCGGTCTTAACTTTGATGGTTAGTTTTACGAGCTCAGCAAATCTCTCTGAATGAATATCCCTGGCATCGTTGACATCTTCCTCAATCAGATCAAGAATCCTAGGTTCTGCAATGAACCCGCACTTCACGATTTCTCCGAAACCTGAAATCAATTCCAATTTCGGCAATGTCTCAAGAGTGTCTAAATCAACAAGCACAGCTTTTGGTTCATGGAAAGCACCAACTAGGTTCTTACCCTCGATGGTGTTGATTCCAGTCTTTCCACCGATAGCTGCATCAACCATCGCTAGCAAGGTGGTTGGAACGTGCACAACCGCGATGCCGCGTAACCAAGTTGCAGCAATGAAACCCGCTAAATCGGTAGTAGCTCCACCGCCCAAAGAAACAACTGCGTCGGAACGTGAAAACTCCGCTTGCCCAAGTGAAGACCAAGCAATAGACAGCCATCTATCGGTTTTAGCGTCTTCGCCATCGGCAACTGGTAGTTGCCAAACCTGCTTGCCTTGCTCAATCAAAGTGTCAGCGATAACTTCAGCACTCGCCTGCATACCTTCTGGGTAAACAAGTAGAACCTTGCGAACTCGCTCTCCCAATGAGGCATCTAGATCATCAAGCAATCCCCTGCCAATGAGAACGTCATAGCCAGGCTGGCCTTTGGCTTGAATAGTGAAAGTCATAATGTCTCTAGTTTCTCGCAGATATCATCAAGAGTCTTACTCAAACCCGCTGCTGAGGTGTCTATTTCAAAAGTTGCAAGACGTTCGTAGAGCGGCTTTCTTGACTCATAGATAGCTTTCCAGTCGGCTATTCCATTTTTTAGCAATGGTCTGTTGCCATTTTCGAGTCTAGATTTCATGTGTAAACCGTTGGTGGACAGGTAGATCACAATCGCATTCTCTAGAAGTCTCTGATTGGTTCCACTTAGCACGGCACCACCACCGGTAGCTATCACTCGAATGGCTGACAAAGCATCGCGAAGCGCATCTTCTTCATAAGATCGAAATTTCGCTTCGCCTTCAGATTCAAATATGGACGGTATGGCGCCGTGGGCTTTGACGATGAGTGCATCTGTGTCTACGAACTCAAGGGAAAGTCTCTTGGAAAGTTTCTTACCGATGGTTGTCTTCCCGACACCCATTGGGCCGATCAGAACAATTGGTCGCGTAGCCATATGCTACCTAGCGATTTTGGAACGAAGTGTCTCTGGAATGCTTTCCAAGTAACTAAGCATGTTGCGCTTTGTCTCAGCAATTGAATCGCCACCGAACTTTTCAAGAACGGCATTAGCAATAGTTAGAGCAACCATCGCCTCAGCAACCACACCTGCGGCAGGAACAGCGCATACGTCAGACCTTTGGTGATGAGCCTTAGCCTGTTCACCTGTTGCTACATCAATTGTCTGCAGAGCTCTTGGAACTGTAGAGATTGGCTTCATGGCTGCTCTAACGCGAAGAATCTCACCATTACTCATGCCGCCTTCAATACCACCGGCACGGTCAGTCAATCTCTCAACATCTTTATCGCTACCGATAACTATTTCATCGTGTGCTTCTGAACCACGTCTTCTTGCAGTTTCAAAACCGTCTCCGACTTCAACGCCCTTAATAGCTTGAATACCCATAAGAGCTCCAGCTAATTGGCTGTCTAGTCTTCTATCCCAGTGCACGAATGATCCAAGGCCTGGAGGTAATCCATAAACCAAGACTTCTACAACACCACCGAGAGTGTCACCTTCAGAATGTGCCTTATCAACTTCAGCGACCATTTCAGCACTTAGTTCTTGATTGAAAGCTCTAAGCGGATCGGCGTCAATAGCTTCTAAATCAGTTGGCTTTGGTAATGCCATATCCGTTTTAGCCATTACTGTCCCGATAGAAACAGTATGTGTGACTAGATGAATATCCAACGCTCTAAGGAATGTCGCTGCTACTTCCCCAAGCGCTACTCTGGCAGCTGTTTCTCTAGCTGATGCTCTTTCAAGAACTGGACGGCTATCTAAAAAGCCGTATTTCTGCATACCGGTGAAATCTGCGTGTCCAGGACGAGGTCTAGTTAGTGCCTCAGCTCTAGCTCCAGTGAGCAATTCCGGATCCACAGCGTCAGGAGACATAACTTGCTCCCACTTAGGCCATTCTGTGTTGGCGATAACAATAGCGATTGGTCCACCCATTGTTTTTCCATGGCGAACGCCGCCTGTGAAGGAGACTTCATCTAGTTCAAGCTTCATTCGAGCCCCACGACCGTAACCTAGCCGTCTACGAGCTAAGGCGGTGGCTAGCTGACTGGTGCTGATTTCAATTCCAGCTGGAAGTCCCTCTAGGACAGCGGTGAGTGATGGTCCATGAGATTCACCTGCGGTCAGCCAACGTAACATGGCCTAATTCTCGCACACTTCTTACTTATTGTTAAAGTGCGCCGGACATTTTGGCAAATAGCCCTGCTTCGTTATCAATATCGACATTCGCTGAACCAGTCAAGAAGATGCGTATTTGGGCAATCGCCTGCCAGATCAACATTGTTTCTCCAGCCACAGCTCGCTCTGCTCTGAACTGCTTTGTGAAGGTTGAGTCTTTCGAGGAATAGCTAGCGTTTAGAAACCAACCATCTTGATTTCCTGCGACTAAGTCATCCAAAGCCGACGATGGAATGGTACTAATAGTTAGATTGTGCGAGTTTGAGAACGAACTCAACTCTCTGATTTCCAGAGTTACACCTAGAGATGCAGCAAGAGACCTCATTGCTTCGGTTCTGGAAACATCACGGGCATAAACAGCAACCTTGGCATCAGGAGAATTAACAGATGCAGCATAAAGGGCAGATTGAGCGGTTGCTCCTGCACCAAGAATTGCAATGCTCTCTATACCCTCAACCCATGCTCCAGCCAATGCTTTTTGAATTCCGAAGACATCTGTGTTGTATGCAGAGTAACCAGCCTCGGTCTTGACCAAAGTATTCGCTACGCCAAGTTGCTCAACAATTGAGTCAATATTGGTAGCTATTGCAGCCGCCTCGTTCTTCATTGGCATGGTGACGCTGATGCCGGCTAGGTGTGATCCTGTAGTTGCTAGAAAAGAGCTGAGGCCATCTTCCTTAACTTCAAAACGTGTGTAATCCCAATCAAGCCCTAGAAGCTCGTAAGCAGCAGAGTGAATTTTTGGGCTCAAGCTGTGTTCGATTGGACTTCCAATTACTGCGAAATGCTTATTAGTCATTCCAGCCTGGATTCTCTATCAGCCATTGTCTCCAGATTGCCACTGCTGCTTGGTGCTGCGCATAAGTTTCACTAAAAATCGTTTCACCTGTTTCTAGATTCACTGATACAAAGTAGAACCAAGGGCCGTCCGCTGGGTTGAGAGCAGCATCAATTGCTAACGCTCCAACACCAGAAATTGGTCCTATTGGAAGACCTGCGTACTTATAAGTGTTGTAAGGGTTGTCATCAGCTCGATCAGCTGCAGAGGTTTGGAAAGTATTTCCACCAACGCCATAAGAAACTGTCGCGTCTGATTGCAAAGGCATGTTTACCTCAAGGCGATTAGTGAACACTCTTGAGACCTTGTAGAAATCCTGCTCGAATCTTGCCTCGCGTTGAATCACTGAAGCTAGTGTCAAAACTCTATGCCAGTCCTTCTTAGCCACACCATCCTGCTCGAGTTGTTCTTTAGTTCTGGTAACTAAAACTTCAAGAATCTCTCTAGCTGTGTACGAAGGGTCAAAGTTGTATGTTGCAGGAAAAAGATAACCCTCAAGCGATGGAGCTTGCTTAGGTATTCCAAAACTCGAGTAGTCCTTTGCTTCATTTTCGAACTCAGCAACCGGAATCTTTGTCGCTTCAGACAATAACTTGAACACAGAGGACAGACGCAAGCCTTCACGAATTGTGACTTTGTTAGAAACTGTGTTGGTTGGGTCAACGAGGTATGAAATCGCAGTTGGAGATGAGATCTGTGCAGGCACGAGATATGTGCCTGGAAAGAAAGTTGGGTTCAAAGCATAGATGGTTCGAAGAGTGACGTCATAACTCTTCGTGACACCTGCTGCTACTAGCGCTTTCGCGACATCTGAACCGACGTCTCCTCGCTTGATGACAACATTGACTTTCTCTAGCCCTGCACCACTGTATTCGGCTCCTGTTATGCCTTCAATGAATCCCCTGACAGCTACTCGATTAACGTAAGCCGTAGCTCCCAAAACTAAAGCTAGGCCTAAAAGAACTGCTAAGAGACGCTTTGGAAATCGTTTTTTAGGACGAAGGCTGCGCCGCGATTCAAACAACTGATCACTCATTGCTCTCCTTCCATTGCTCTAACGATAATCCTGGGGCTATTCCTTTGTTCTTTTCGACACTAAGAGCAAATTCTAAGATTGCAACAGCTGCCATCTGATCGATAGTCGATCTAGCGTCCTTTTGACTCTTGCCTATCTGCTTCAACTGGTTGTTGGCCATTGAAGTTGTTAGCCTTTCGTCAATTAGCCTGACATCAATGTCAGTATTTGCCTGAAGTTCTTGAGCAAATTCAATAGCGTCTTGAGTGGACTGTGTAGACTCCCCTTGCAGGTTCACAGGGATACCGACGTAGATTTCAAAAACGTCGCCTGCCTCACTGGCTGCTGTCAAAACAGCTTGAACTGAATCAGAGAGGCTTTCAACTCTAGGGACAGTTACCAAGGGGCTTGCCAGGATTACGTGGATGTCTGTTACGGCTAATCCGATTCTCGCCCGTCCAACATCAATAGCAAGACGTCTACCAGGACGAAGCAATTAGCGAAGGCTCTCGGTTATGGCAAGAAGTGAACTAGCAATCTTGCTGGCATCAGATCCGCCACCTTGAGCGATGTCAGCTTTACCGCCACCGCCACCGCCAAGGATCTGTGAAGCAAGTCGAACTAGGTCTCCTGCTTTAGCCCCTTGGTCCTGAGCAGCCTTGTTAGCGGTAACAATCACTGCTGGCTTGCCTTCGATTGTCGAAGCAAGAGCTACCACACAGGCATCGCTTGAAATTTCTTCGCGTAGCTTCACAGCAAGATCTCGCAATCCATCAACAGTTGGAGCGTCTGCTATTTCTTTAGCCAATACCTTGTATGAACCGATAGTTTCCACTGACTTCAAAAGTTCAGGCACTAGTCCTGCTAGCTTCTGGCCCTGGACGACAGCTAACTGACGTTGCATGTCCTTCACTTCAAGAAGCAAAGCCTCTAGTTTTTCACTTGCTGAAGTTGGTGTGCTCTTCAACTGCTCAGCGATCTTGTGAAGCAGAACTCTCTCTTGAGTTAGAGATCTGAGAGCCTCAATACCGACAAGAGCTTCAAGACGACGTGAACCTGAACCAACAGAAGACTCGTTGGTGATTGAAACCAGACCAATCTGAGCACTGCGTGAAACGTGAGTTCCACCACAGAGTTCTCTAGACCAAGGTCCACCGATCTGAACGACTCTTACACTCTCATCGTATGTTTCACCGAAGAGCGCAACTGCTCCCCATTCTCTAGCTTCAGGCAAACTCATGAACTGTGCTGACACAGCTAGATCTGAACGAATAGCAAGGTTAGCGATTTCTTCAATCTCTGTCTTGGTTTCAGCGCTCAGAGCTTGAGTCCAAGAAAAGTCGAGACGCATATAGCCAGGCTTGTTGTATGAACCTGATTGCAAAGCAGTTGGACCTAGAGCCTGTCTTAGTGCTGCGTGAACCACGTGGGTTGCTGAGTGAGCTTGGGCTGCGCCAACTCTCCAGTCAGAGTCAACCGCTGTAGTTGCAACGACGCCAACGCCAAGTTCACCTGTTCGAACAAGAGCCTTGTGAGAAACGAGTCCCTTCACTGGCTTCTGAACGTCCAAAACTTCTAGGGAGAACCCATCTCCGTGGATAGTTCCAGCATCGGCGGTTTGACCACCTGACTCGGCATAGAAGGATGTTTCATCAAGAATCACTTCAACTATTGAGCCAGCAGAAGCTTTTGCAACTTGCTGTCCATCTGCGATGATTCCCAAAACTTTTCCGCTTGAAACTAGTTCTTCGTAACCGGTGAACTTTGTTACACCTTGCATTCTGAAATCACCGTATACAGAAAGGTCTGTGTTACCAGCCTTCTTCATCTTTGCGTCAGCTTTGGCTCGGTTCTTTTGCTCACTCATTAGTGCTGTGAACTCAGAGCGATCTACAGTTAGATCGTTTTCTTCAGCAATCTCAACAGTTAGATCAATTGGGAAACCATAGGTGTCGTGCAAGAGGAATACAGTCTCTCCAGAAAGAGATTTCTGTCCTGCAGCCTTTGCAGTCTCGATAGCTGTTTCAAGAACTTGAGTTCCTGAAGTCAAAGTTCTGAGGAATGCTTCTTCTTCAGCCAAAACCGTCGTGTTGATTCTCTTGTATTCAGTCTCTAGCTCTGGATATGCCTCAACCATTGCGTTTTTGGAAGTTAGGAAAAGTTTTCCAAAGACAGGTTCGTTCACACCTAGAAGGCGCATTGCACGAACAGTTCTGCGAAGTAGGCGGCGA
>JBEDLY010000003.1:0-25701 GCA_041171365.1 Actinomycetota bacterium
TGGGTTCTCGTTCAAGAAGGAGCGTGGCTAAACTTTAGTTGTGTCTGCACTTACCGCCCTCATGAAGCAACATGGCAATAGCCATGCTGCTGACATTGAATGGCTTCATGCACTTCTAGCTGACTGGCAGGTTATTGCGGACCTTAGCTTTGCAGATCTTGTTCTTTGGATATCTGACGGCAAGAATGGGTTTGTTGCTGCAGGCCACGCTAGACCATCATCGGCTGCAACAGTTTTCTATCGAGACATCACAGGTAAGCCTGTTGAAAAAGCATGGTCTCAATTGGTTTCTAAAGCGTTCAAAACAGGCAAAGCTGTTGAAATGGGTGGGCTAGACAAATACCAGGGAATGCCTGCTCGCCTAAGTGCTGTTCCGGTGTTTAGAAGACTAAATGCCAAGAGTGGAACAGACATCACTCCAAGTCCAATTGCAGTTGTGACAAGACACATCAACCTTGGTGATGCTGCAGCTCCTAACAAAACAAGAATTAGCCTTTCAACTCTCGGTGACAAATTGCTGAACATGGTGATGGATGGAAACTATCCAGTTGCCTCAGAGCAAAGCTCTCCTCGCAGAGGAACTCCTCGTGTAAACGATGGTCTAGTTCATATTGATGCTGATGGTTTAGTTCTTTTTTCTTCTCCTAACGGAATCTCTGCTTTCCAGAAACTAGGGGTAGATGGTGAACTCGAGGGAAGGTCTCTAATTGAGATCACGAACAAGTTGAATAAAGACAGACGTAACGTTGACGAAGGCCTCCCTATGGTGGTCTCAGGACGAGTTGCTTGGCGAGCAGACATTGAAGGTAACTCGGCAGCGCTTTCTGTGAGGTCTATTCCAATCTTTGAGAACTCAGCGAACACTGGAGCCATCCTGTTGTGTAGAGATGTAACAGAACTTAGAAGACAAGAGCGAGAGCTTGTAACTAAGGACGCAACTATCCGTGAGATTCACCACCGGGTAAAGAACAACCTTCAGACGGTTGCCAGCCTTCTAAGGATCCAAGGTCGCAGAAGTAGATCTCCAGAGACTCTAGAGGCGCTTAGTGATGCTGAAAGACGAGTGGCAGCTATTGCTGTTGTTCATGACTCTTTGTCTGAAGGGTTAGCCCAGGACGTTGACTTTGATGAAATCTTTGACCGCATCATTACACTCGTGGGAGAACTAGCAGCTGGCTATAACGCCAAGGTGACTAACCTACGTATTGGTAAGTTCGGCAGATTGCCATCAGAGATTGCAACACCGCTAGCGGTTGTTTTAACAGAAATTGTCACTAATGCCTATGAGCACGGACTTGCAGATAAGACAGGTCATCTAAGTGTCACAGCAACTAGAAAGTCAAAGAAACTGTTTATTACCGTTGCAGATGATGGTGTTGGGATTGAGTCAGGCAAGATTCAAAGTGGTTTGGGAACTCAGATTGTTACAACTCTGGCTGAGGGTGAACTCAGAGGAAAAATTGATTTCAAATCAGATAAAACTGGGGGAACCACAGTGGCTTTAGAAATTCCTATAGCTTAAGCAGATCTGCGAGCTCTTGCGTACTTACGCTTTAGAGACTTACGCTCGTCTTCGCTTAGACCGCCCCAAACACCGTTGTCCTGGTTTTCTTTGATTGCGTACTCAAGGCAGTGGTTGATGACCTTACAGTCTCTACAAATACTCTTTGCTTGTTCGATCTGGTCTACTGCTGGGCCCGTGTTTCCCACTGGAAAGAACAGTTCTGGATCTTCTGTTCGACAGCGAGCTTCGGTTAGCCATGGCAGTTCCATATATTTATGTTCCTTAGATCGAATAAGAATTGTCACCGTAAAGAGCTAAATCAGTACTGATTTCGTGATTTGTTCGCGATGGCGACAAGACCTATATTTTCACATTGAGCCTGTTTTGTAAATACCCGATTTAGGCTTGTATCTATGCCTAACCCATCAATTCAGAAGACCCTTAAGCTGCTCGCAGTGGCCTATTTGTTAGAAGCCATAGTCTTCTTTACAGGGGCAGGAGCTGCCATCTGGGCTCTGTTCTCAGATGAACCAAACTCATTCATCACAGTCATCTCTCTGGCTGTCATGGGGCTAGGAGCAGGTCTTTGGTTGGGCTTTGCATCCAGAGCAATTAGCCAAGGCAAGCGCTGGGCAAGAAGCTCAGGTATTTTCTGGCAGCTGATGCTGATAACTGTTTCATTTGGAATTTATGAAGTCAGCGTCCTAGGAGCATTAGCAATAGCCCTGCCAGCCGGAGCAGTGCTAATTACTTTGTTCTCTAAAGCTGTAAGCGAAGCAACTAGAGACTAAAGACCAAGAACCTTACGAAGCATGGCTACGTGACCTGTTGCCTTGACGTTGTATAGGGCATGTTCAATCTTGCCCTTCTCATCAATCACGAAGGTAGATCTAATCAAGCCTTCATAAACACGTCCATACATGCTCTTTTCACCAAACGCGCCATAGGCCTTGATGACCTTCATGTCTGGGTCACTTAGAAGATCAAACTTCAGACCCTCTGCCTTACGGAACTTAGTTAGCTTGGCAGCAGAGTCAGGGGAGACACCCAGGACCACATAACCTGCCTTCTTCAAGACATTCATGTTCTCTTGGAAATCACAGGCCTGCTTGGTGCAACCAGGGGTAGAAGCAGCTGGATAGAAGTAAACAATGACCTTCTGGCCCTTGTATGAAGACAAGGAAACTGGTGCCTCGTCTTGGTTAGACAATTTGAATGCTGGGGCTTTAGAGCCGGTAGTTAGTTGATCCATGGCTCTAATCTAGCAAGTGTCCAACTTGGATTACCTTGGCTTTAACTGCTATTCTTGGAAACTGTTGCCTTAGGCAATACGCGCTTCTAGCTCAATCGGCAGAGCAACTGACTCTTAATCAGTGGGTTCCGGGTTCGATTCCCGGGGAGCGCACGAAACCCCAGTTCCTTCTCACGAGGACTGGGGTTTCATTCATTTAACTTGGAACAGAACCACCATTTGTCAGTGGATAACTCCAGCATCAAACACCTAATCGGGGTTAGCCTGTCTTTGCGATGATTGCGACAATGACTAAACCAACTAAGAGGCTGAGCCGAGGCGGGCTTGAGCTTGAGCCTGTTGGCGAGAGCATGTGGGCGGTTAGAAGATCTGGGGAATCAGAACTCATAGCGGAACTTGGGTTTAGCGATTTCAAGGAGCAGGGCCCTTCTGCTTCATTAGTAATTGGCAAGAATCAGCAGGGGAGCATGGCTTGGGTTGCTGAAGGTATTCGTATTCTTATGGACTATGCATTTGATGAATACAAGCTTGGAAAAGTGACGGCTAGAGCTTCTGTTGAACAGTTGTCTCTACTTGCTGCTTTAGAAGACTTTGGTTTCGTTGAGAAATCTAGAAGCAATGAAGGTAAGAAGATTCGCCTGGTTGCTGATCGCTGGGACTACATCAGGGCTTTAGCTGAAACAGAGATGCTCGAGAAGCTTGATGATCGTGAGTGGTCTTTTGGCTTTGATAGTGGTCGAAGAAGAGCTGGCATGTGTTCTTATAACGACAAGAAGATAACTGTGAGCAAGTATCTTGCTCTAGTTCATTCTGTTGATGAGGTCATGCAAACAGTTCTGCACGAGATTGCTCATGCCCTATGCGGTCCTAAAGAAGGTCATAGCAAGAAGTGGTTAGCAACAGCAAAGAAGATTGGCTACCGGAACGATAAGTACACCGGGCAGGAAATAGCTGCCGCATACGCTCCTTATAAAGGACTATGCCCTAATGGTCATGAACACTTTAGATATAGAAAACCAGCTCGTCTTTATAGTTGTCAGCACTGCAGCAGTGGCTACAACAGTCGATACATGATCGACTGGTCAGCTAGATAATAATCAAAGAAACTAGAGCACCAGCAAAGAAGTTCAACCAAATGAATTGACGCCAAGCTTTGTTGGCTTTCTCACATGTCTCATCTGTGATGTATAGGTGAGGAATAAGAATCAAAAGATATGGCACTGCTCCAATAGCAGCAAGTGGCCCTGGCCAACTGGTGGTTAGAACTAATACTCCAGCGAGAGCATAGCTAAGGAATGCAAACCAGACAGTTGCTCTAGCACCAATCATGGTTGCAATGCTTGAGATGCCCGCTTCACGATCTGCTTTAACATCCTGAACAGCTCCAAAGGCATGAGATGCAACTCCCCAAAGAGTGAAGGCAAAGATTATAGATAGAACCTGTGGCTGAGACATGTCTAGTCCAGTTAGTGACATCGCATAAATCATTGGACCAACGAAGTGGCTAGCTGAGGTTAGAGAGTCTAGGAACCCTCGCTCCTTGAAGCGAAGCTTTGGAGCACTATAGGCAATGACTGTGAAGATGAACAGGGTAAGCCAAGCACTAGAGGCTAGATCAGATACCGCATAGAGATAAACAAGGAATGGAACACAAAGAAGAACTGCTGACCAGATAGTTAGCTTGTGGTACTTCTTGTTTAGAAGAGCTCCTTCAATTCCACCCTTTCTAGGGTTTCTAAGATCACTCTCATAATCAAAAACATCATTGATTCCATACATCAAAAGGTTGTACGGAATAAGGAAGAACAAGGTTCCAACAAAGAAGGTTAGGTCCATTTCTTTGTTTAGAAGAAGGTATGTTGCACCAAAAGGGAAAGCGGTGTTGATCCAAGAGATAGGTCTTGAGGACCAGAAGAGCTGACTTAGAGCTTTCACTTAGTGCTCCTCGTTACTTTGGTCCAGATGATTGCAACAGCCATGACAGACACAACCGTGTAGGCAAAGTCTTCGATTGGTGCAAGACCTAGAAGAAGACCACTGATTTTGGTTACGTCGTAACCAACAATGCCAAGAGCAATAATCACGTTGTCAAAAACCAAGGTGATTAGTAGCATCCAGAACATGGTGAAACCTATTGCTCGCCATGGACTCTTTCTGCTTACTAAGTTCAGAATCACAAAAGCGATCAGCATGAAGACAATGTTTAGGGCAAGGTAAGTGAACTGATTCATTTGGCAGACCTCTTAGCAATTACTCTGCTGACTGTTGTGAAGATGGTTAGCGATGAGTAGTTCAAAAGAAGTAAGAAGAATAGTTCTTCAATGGGAAACTCTGGTGCTAGAAGAATTCCTGATAGGTGAGAGGTATCTCCTCTAAAGAAGATGCCTGTTGCAATACCTGCAACATCCCAAATCATGAAGAAAATCATTGGAATGAAAATAGCTAGACTGGCGGCTTTCTTGTTTATAGAAAAAGCAGTCTTGTGACGCCAATCCATCAGAGCCAATCCCATCAGAGAGAGGATAAGTCCGGCTAGATAGGTATATCCTTGGGCCACTAGTTCAGGCCCTTCCAGCCACCTTCAGCGATAGGAGAGATTTCTTGCTCTGTTGGTCCTGATGACTTGTCATCAATTAGAAGCTTGTAAACAAGCTCTGCACCGATTAGACACATAGGCAAACCAATACCTGGGATTGAGTGGTGACCTGCGTAGTAGAGACCTTTAACCTTCTTGCTCTGGTTCTTAGGTCTAAAGAATGCACTCTGTCTTAGAGTGTGTGCCATACCTAGAGCGGTACCTGACCAAGCGTTAAGTTCTTCAACGAAGTTAGCTGGACCCATGGTTCTTCTAACCACAATGCGTTCGGCTAGATCTGGAATGTCACACCATTCAGCAATTTGTTCAATGATGCGATCTGCTTCTGCTTCAAAAGCAGGATCTCCTGCTCTATCAATTCCACCTCTACCAATAGAAGGGTCAGCAGCTGCTGGCACTAGAACAAAGAGGTTCTCATAACCTTCGGGAGCAACAGATGGATCTGTCTTACTAGGAGCACAGATATACAAGCTGGCAGGATCTGCAACCTTGCTCTTGCCGTCGGCCTTCTTGAATACTTGAGCAAAGTTAGTGCTCCAGTCATCTGTGTATAGAAGTGTGTGGTGGTCTAGGTTATCTACCTTGCCCTTAACACCTAAATACATAAGTAGAGCAGATGGTCCAGGGACTCTCTTGTCCCAGTACTTCTGAGGCATGCTCTGGTACTTAGGTTCTAGTAGTTGAGTTTCAACGAAGTGAAGATCAGCGTTGGCAACAACTACATCTGCTTCATAAAGCGCATCGCCAACTCTTACACCCTTAACGTGACCGTCAGCATTAACTTCAATCTTGTTGACAGGGGAGTTGGTGTGTATTTGTACCCCATGCTTTTTAGCAAGAGCTTCAATTGCTTCAATGATCTTGTAGAGACCACCTTGAGGATAGAAGACACCAACATTCATGTCGATGTGGGTCATCAAGTGATACATGCTTGGAGTTTGGTAAGGAGATGCTCCTAGGAATACTGCAGGGAAGTTTAGAACCTTGCGTAGTCTCTCGTCCTTTACGTGCTTGGCAGAGAAGTTATAGAGAGAAGTTAATAGGTGCTTCACAAATGTTCCAGCCTTCTTCACAACATCTGGATGCGTGAAGGAGTTAATGTTCTGGAAGTTTGTGTAAAGGAAGTGCTTGTTAGCTAGTTCATAGGTTTCTTCAGCACTGTCTAGATACTTCTGAACTTGCTTGGCAGAGCCTGGTTCTACTGATTCAAACTCAGCAAGGTTTTTAGCCAAGCTCTCGTGCATGACCATAGGTTCTTTTTGACCTTCGAAGTAGGTCTTGTATGCAGGGTCTAGGCGAACTAGGTCTAGTTGTTCAGCTGCAGTTGTGCCCATCAGTTTGAAGAACTGGTCAAAGGCATCTGGCATTAGATACCAGGAAGGACCCATGTCGAAAGTGAAACCGTCTTTTTCCCAAATGTAAGCACGACCTCCGACTTTTTCTCTAGCTTCAAACAGTTGAACTTTCATTCCTGCTTTAGCAAGAATGGCTGCTGTTGCTAGTCCTGCGATGCCACCACCGACGATAATTGCGGTCTTTTGGGTCATTTAGGTGTTACTCCGATCATTGCTTTGAAGAGGATAAAGAGCTTGTGTAGGTCGTTGACTCTGATGCGAGCACGAATAAGAGTCTCTGCAGGAGTCTTTTCAATCTTCTTGTTTAGAGCAGTGAAGAGGAACTGAGCTGCAACTACTGCTCTTCTTGAAGATCTAGGAAGAAGTGGAATGGTTCTTGCTGATAGAGCTAAGTCGTTGTTGATGTCTTTGACTAGTCTGACTTTGGTTTCTTCATTGAAGGTAGTTACGTTGACATCAGGGAAGTAACTTCTACCAAGTTGCTCGAAGTCTGCTGCTAGATCTCTTAGGAAGTTAACTTTTTGGAATGCTGCTCCTAGTGCTTGAGCACCTTTTCTAAGGGTTTCAAGTTCTGATGGAGCAAAGCTCTTTTCTTGAATGAAAGCCTGAAGACACATCAAACCAATAACTTCAGCTGATCCATAAACATAAGTATCAAATGCCTTTTGGTCATACTTGGTCTTCTGAAGATCTAGACGCATGGAGTAGAAGAAAGGTTCGACAATCTTTCTGGTGATGCCAGTTTCAATAGCGGTTGCTGCAAAGGCATGAACCACAAGGTTGGTGCTGAAACCTAGGTTCATAGCCTTATAGGTTTCTTGTTCAAGGTTGTTCAGTTGTGAACCCACTTCAACCCTGCTGTTTGGTCCCAATGCTCCAGCTGCAGCTCCATCGACAATCTCGTCTGCTACTCGAACTAGGGCATAGATGTTCTGAACATGAGTGCGAATTGGTTTGGCTAGCAGATTGGTGGCTAGCCCAAATGAGGTCGAGTATGACCGGATGACTTCACGGCTGGAGACGATTGCAGCCTTGGTATATCTAGCAAGGCTCTCTTTGTCTAAGGTTTCTTGAGGAGTTGGCACACCTCTAGGCTAAACCACATAAAAGCCTGTCTTCTTATTTGTATGGAAATTCGCCTAAACTGAATAAATGACTGGAGATATGAAGCCTAGAAGCCGCGTTGTTACTGAAGGTATTGAACGTGCTGCAGCACGAGGAATGCTTAGAGCCGTAGGTATGGGCGATGAGGACTGGGAAAAGCCTCAAATTGGTGTTGCATCCTCATGGAATGAAGTAACCCCCTGCAACCTTTCGCTTGATCGACTAGCTGATGCAGCCAAGATGGGTGTTCACGCAGCTCACGGTTATCCACTTGAATTTGGAACCATTTCCGTTTCTGACGGTATTTCTATGGGACATGAGGGAATGCACTTCTCTCTAGTTTCTAGAGAAGTTATTGCTGACTCAGTTGAGACTGTTATGCAGGCAGAGCGACTAGATGGTTCTGTTCTATTGGCTGGTTGTGACAAGTCTCTGCCAGGTATGTTGATGGCTGCTGCTCGTTTGGATCTGGCTTCAGTGTTCCTTTACGCAGGAACTATCGCTCCAGGCTGGGTAAAGCTTTCTGATGGTACTGAAAAAGAAGTAACCATCATTGATGCTTTCGAAGCTGTTGGCGCTTGCAAGGCAGGAACTATGAGCCTTGAGGATCTAGACCGTATTGAAAGAGCTATTTGTCCAGGTGAAGGTGCTTGTGGCGGTATGTACACAGCTAACACAATGGCTTGTGCTGCTGAAGCTATGGGAATGAGCCTTCCAGGTTCAGCATCGCCTCCATCTGCAGATAGAAGAAGAGATGCTTGGGCTCACCGTTCAGGTGAAGCGGTAGTGAACCTAATTGCTAAGGGCATCACTGCTAGAGACATCATCACGAAGAAGGCTTTGGAGAACGCAATTGCTGTGACCATGGCTTTTGGTGGTTCTACTAACGCTGTTCTTCACTTCCTAGCTATTGCTAAAGAAGCAGAAGTAGATCTAACTCTTGATGACTTCAACAGAATTGCAGACAAGGTTCCACACCTTGGAGATCTAAAGCCTTTCGGTAGATACGTTATGGCTGATGTTGACCGTGTTGGTGGAGTTCCTGTTGTTATGAAGGCTCTTCTAGATGCAGGCCTAATTCACGGAGATGCTCTAACTGTTACTGGTAAGACTGTTGCTGAGAACCTAGAGGGAATCAATCCTCCTGACCCAGACGGCAAGATCATTAGAGCCCTAAACAACCCAATCCACAAGACCGGAGGTATCTCAATCCTTAAGGGTTCAATGGCTCCTCAGGGTGCTGTTGTGAAGACTGCTGGCTTTGACCTAGAGGACTTCACTGGTCCCGCTCGAGTATTCGACAGAGAAGCAGCTGCTATGCAGGCTCTATCTGAAGGCAAGATTTCTAAGGGCGATGTAGTGGTTATTCGCTATGAAGGACCTAAGGGTGGTCCTGGTATGCGCGAGATGCTAGCCATCACAGCAGCTATCAAGGGTGCAGGATTAGGTAAAGATGTATTACTCTTGACTGACGGACGATTCTCAGGCGGCACAACCGGCTTATGTATCGGACACATTGCACCAGAGGCGACCGATGGCGGTCCAATTGCTCTAGTGCGCGATTCAGACTTGATAAGAGTTAACATCGCAGCTCGAACGCTCGAACTACTAGTTGAGCCGGAAGAGTTGGCAGCCCGGAAAACTCAATGGGTTCCTTTAGAACCCCGATATACCCGTGGAGTCTTAGCTAAATACTCGAAGCTGGTGCATTCAGCAGCTGAAGGTGCTTACACCGGATAACACAGGTTTTGGTTTAACCAAACAAGGATGAATTATGGCTAACGAAACGTTAACAGGTGCTCAAGCGATTGTAAGAAGTCTTGAGCTTCTAGGTGTAACCGACATCTTCGGTTTACCTGGTGGAGCAATTTTGCCTACCTACGATCCACTAATGGATTCAACAAAGATCAGACACATCCTTGTTCGTCACGAACAAGGTGCAGGTCACGCTGCTGAAGGATATGCATCAGCATCAGGAAAACTTGGTGTTTGTATTGCTACCTCAGGTCCAGGGGCTACCAACCTAGTGACCGCTATCGCTGATGCACACATGGACTCTGTTCCACTTCTGGCAATCACCGGTCAGGTTAACTCAACTTCTATTGGCACCGATGCTTTCCAAGAGGCAGACATCGTTGGTATCACCATGCCAATCACTAAGCACTCATTCTTGGTTACTAAGGCAGAAGATATTCCAGGCGTTCTAGCTGCCGCAGTTCTAATTGCAACAACTGGTAGACCAGGTCCTGTTCTAGTTGACATCGCTAAGGATGCTCAGGTTGGCAAGATGGAATTCAGCTGGCCTCCTAAGGTAGATCTTCCTGGCTACAAGCCAGTGACTAAGCCTCACGGTAAGCAGGTTCAGGCTGCTGCTCAGCTAATCAAAGAAGCTAAGCGTCCAGTTCTTTATGTTGGTGGTGGAGTTGTTAGAGCAGGAGCTTCTAAAGAACTTCTGGAACTTTCAAAGATTATTGGTGCACCGGTAGTTACCACTTTGATGGCAAGAGGCGCATTCCCAGACTCAAACGAGCAGAACCTAGGTATGCCAGGTATGCACGGAACAGTTCCTGCTGTAACTGCACTGCAGAGAAGCGATCTACTAATTACTCTTGGTGCGAGATTTGATGACCGTGTTACAGGTCAGGTTAAGACATTTGCTGTTGGGGCAAAAGTTATTCACGTTGATATTGATCCTGCTGAAATTGGCAAGATTCGTTTTGCTGATGTTCCAATCGTTGGCGATGTAAAGGAAGTTCTAGCAGAACTAAATGCAGAACTTATTACTGAGCTAAAGGGAACTAAGCCTGACATTGCTGAGTGGTGGACATTCCTTAATGATCTTCGTACTCGCTACCCACTTGGATACACCAAGCCAGAAGATGGCAAGATGTCTCCTCAGTTTGTAATTAGTCGTATTGGTGAAATCTCAGGACCAGAAGCTGTATTTGCTGCAGGTGTTGGTCAACACCAGATGTGGTCAGCTCAGTTCATCAAGTATGAGCGTCCTAACTCATGGTTGAACTCAGGTGGTGCTGGAACTATGGGTTACTCAGTTCCTGCTGCAATGGGTGCAAAGGTTGCTGAACCAGAGCGTCTAGTTTGGGCTATCGATGGTGATGGTTGTTTCCAGATGACTAACCAAGAATTAGCTACCTGCACCATTAACAACATTCCAATCAAGGTTGCAATCATTAACAACTCTTCTCTTGGAATGGTTAGACAGTGGCAGACACTGTTCTACAACTCAAGATATTCAAACACTGATCTGAACACCGGAACAGACACCATCATGGTTCCTGACTTTGTGAAGTTAGCTGAAGCATATGGCTGCCTAGGTATCAGAGTTGAAAAAGAAGAAGACGTTGATGCCGCTATCAAGCTAGCAATCGAAACCAATGACAGACCAGTTGTTATCGACTTCATTGTTGGAAGAGATGCCATGGTATGGCCAATGGTTCCAGCAGGTCTATCTAACGATGCAGTTCAATTCGCTAGAGATGAAAGACCCGTATGGGAAGAAGGGGAGGAGGAGTAAATGTCACAGCACGTACTATCTCTTCTAGTTGAAGACCGTCCAGGTCTACTAACCCGTGTAGCGGGTCTATTCGCCCGTCGTGGATTCAACATTGAGTCTTTGGCTGTAGGAACTACTGAAGTTGAGGGTCTATCTCGCATCACAGTAGTTGTCAGCGTTGATGGCCTTCCTTTGGAACAGGTGACTAAGCAGCTGAACAAGCTGGTCAACGTAATCAAGGTTGTTGAGCTAGAACCTGATCAAACTGTTGAGCGTGATCACATGCTTGTCAAGGTCAAGACCGATGCCGCTACCCGTTCACAGGTGCTAGAGGCAGTAACCTTATTCCGTGCCCGCGTCATCGACGTCGCGAGCGATGCTCTCATTATTGAAGTCACTGGCGAAACATCCAAGTGCCAAGCATTTCTTAAAGTTCTCGAACCTTTCGGCATCAAGGAATTGGTGCAGTCGGGTGTAGTGGCTATTGGACGAGGTTCAAAGTCCATTACTGAGAAGGTTCTTAAGTAATTTCAAAAACACAAAACAAGGAGAAAACAAATGGCTGAAATCTTTTACGACAAAGATGCCGATCTATCGCTAATCCAAGCAAAGAAGGTAGCTGTAATTGGTTACGGTTCTCAGGGACACGCGCACTCACTAAACCTGAAGGATTCAGGCGTTGATGTTGTTGTTGGTCTTAAGGATGGATCTGCAAGCAAGGCAAAGGCAGAGCAAGCAGGACTAAAGGTTCTTAGCGTTGCAGAGGCTGCTCAGTGGGCAGATGTAATCATGATTCTTGCACCAGACCCTCGTCAGAGAGACATCTATGCAAACGAGATTGCCCCTAACCTAACTGCAGGTAAGGCACTTGTCTTCGGTCACGGATTCTCAATCCGTTACGGATTCATCAAGCCACCAGCTGATGTTGATGTATTCCTAGTTGCCCCTAAGGGTCCAGGACACATCGTTCGTCGTGAGTACCAGGACGGCAGAGGTGTTCCAAACCTTATTGCTGTTGAGCAGGATGCTACAGGTCACGCCTTTGATCTAGCTCTTTCTTACTCAAAGGCTATTGGTGGAACCAGAGCTGGAACAATCAAGACAACCTTCACTGAAGAAACAGAAACTGACCTATTCGGTGAGCAGGCTGTTCTATGTGGTGGAGCATCACAGTTGGTTCAGTACGGTTTTGAAACTCTAATCGAAGCTGGCTACCAGCCAGAGGTTGCTTACTTCGAAGTTCTTCACGAGCTAAAGCTAATTGTTGACCTTATGTATGAAGGTGGAATTGCTAAGCAGCGTTGGTCAGTATCTGACACAGCTGAATACGGTGACTACATCTCAGGTCCAAGAGTTATTGGCCCAGAGGTTAAAGAGCGTATGCGCGATGTTCTAACTGACATTCAGGATGGAACATTTGCTAACCGTTTCGTTGCTGACCAGGATGCAGGAGCTCCAGAGTTCCTAGCTCTTAGAGCAAAGGGCGAGGCTCACCCAATTGAAGCAGTTGGCCGTAGCCTACGTAAGCTTTTCTCTTGGATCAAGAACTCAGATGATTACGAAGAGGGCAAAGCAGCTCGCTAAAGATTTACAAGATAAAGCTCTCGTCGAAAGACGGGGGCTTTGTCTTCTTAAGCGTTGAGTTGGTAAACCTCTTCGATGATGCCTGAAGCATATTGCTTCTCATCAATGAGCTTGAAGTTGTCATAGATGGAATCACTTTCAAATGCTGGTGTTCCATCGCCTAGTTCTTCAGGGCAGACAAACAGTCTCATGGTGGTGATTAGGTTCGCATCTAGGAGTTGTCTAACCACGTCAGCTCCACCCATCACAAATAGTCTGCCTGGGTGGTTCTCTTCAATTAGTTCAACGACTCGTTCTATTTCACCTCCGGTGAAATAGATGTTCTCCTGGACTACGTTTTCGTAGAGTTCTGGGATATGGGTTAGGACATAGGTGGGGAGCGGTCTAGGGCCTTGAACACCGCTTTCGATCTCAAAATCAAAGGTTGCTCGGCCCTGCAGGATTGCTGATGAGGTGCTTACAAGGTTGAAATAGCCGTAATCTTCCCCTGAAGATAGGTACTTCTCTGCCCAGGTCATATCCCCGTTGGGACCTGAAAGATAGCCATCGCTTGAGATAGCGGCATAGAAGATACGTTCATTCACAGTAAAAGACTAGTCATGGCTTGGGTAAGATTGAAGCACGCTTCGCTGTGGCAGCAAACATCCAAACCACCTAACTTCGAGGATCCTCACCTTGGCTAAACCAATTGTTCTTATCGCTGAAGAGCTTTCACCTGCAACCGTTGAAGCTCTAGGGCCAGACTTTGAAGTGCGCAATGTTGATGGCACTGACCGCAAAGCACTTCTAGAGGCTCTTGCTACCGCTAATGCAATCTTGGTTAGATCAGCTACTCAGGTTGATGAGGAAGCTATTGCAGCAGCTCCTAACCTGAAGGTTATTGCTCGTGCAGGTGTTGGTCTAGACAACGTAGATATCAAAGCAGCAACCAATGCAGGTGTCATGGTTGTGAATGCTCCAACCTCAAACGTTATTTCAGCAGCTGAACTAGCTATTGCTCACATCTTCTCTCTAGCTCGCTTTGTGCCAGATGCTAACGCATCTCTAAAAGCTGGTAAGTGGCAGAGATCTAAGTTCACTGGTGTTGAACTATATGAAAAGACAGTTGGAATTGTTGGTCTTGGTCGCATCGGAACTCTAGTTGCTCAAAGACTAAGTGGTTTTGGAACAACGCTCATTGGCTATGACCCTTATGTCACTCAGGTTAGAGCAGAGCAGATGGGCGTTGAACTTGTTTCCCTGGAAGAGCTAATGAAGAGATCTGACTTCATTACCATTCACATTCCTAAGACTCCAGAAACTACTGGGCTAATCAGCACAGAAGAGTTTGCAATTGCTAAACCAAACCTTCGTATTGTTAACGCATCTCGCGGCGGCATCATCGACGAAGATGCTCTTTACGCAGCCTTGAAGTCAAACCGTATTGCTGGAGCAGGACTAGACGTATTCGTCAATGAGCCTCCAACAGGTTCACCTCTTCTAGAACTAGAAAACATTATTGTCACCCCTCACCTAGGAGCGTCTACTGATGAAGCTCAGGAGAAGGCTGGTATCTCTGTTGCTAAGAGCGTGAGACTTGCTCTTGCTGGTGATCTAGTTCCTGATGCTGTGAACGTTGCAGGTGGAGTTATTGATGCTGCTGTTAGACCAGGTATTTCTCTTATGGAAAACATGGGTCAGCTGCTGTTCGCTATTTCAGGTGGCAACGTAAGTTCAATTGAAGTCGAAGTAAGAGGAGAGATTGCATCTCTTGATGTATCTGTTCTAAAGCTTGCTGGTCTAAAGGGCTTCTATCAGAACGCTGTTACAGAACAAGTGTCTTATGTGAATGCACCTCTTATGGCTGAATCTAGGGGAGTCGAAGTAAAGCTCTCTGTTGATTCAAATAGCGATGAATACAGAAATGTAACCACCATTAGAGCAGTTCTAGCCGATGGAACAACATCTTCTGTTTCAGGAACTGTTATCGGACCTAAGCTTCAGCAGAAGATTGTGAACCTAAACGGTTATGACGTTGAACTAGCTATGGCAGAGCACCTAGTCATGATGGTTTATGCAGATAGACCAGGCATCGTTGCTGTTTATGGAAAAGCATTTGCTGAGAACAACATCAACATCGCAGCTATGCAGATTGCTAGAAACTCTAAGGGCGGTAAAGCCCTATCTGTTATCACTGTTGACTCTAAGGTCGATGCTGAAGTACTAGATGCTGTAAGAGTTGCTATTGAAGCAGACGTTCTGAAAGCTATTGATCTAAAGCTTGACTAAAGAGAGTCTTCAAAAGACAGGTCTCGGCCTGAATTAGCCCAACCATCTGTTCCACCAGCTACTGAAACTACGTCGTAGCCTTGGGCTTCTAGGTAGTTAGCCACTGTCATAGATCTTCCACCTGAACGACAGATGATGAAGATTCTTGCGCCATCATCAAGTTTGTCTAGGTTGTTGCCAACCTCGTTCATAGGAATGTGGTGAGCGTTAGGAACGTGTCCTTCTTGCCACTCATGGTCTTCTCTGACATCAAGAACGAAGCCACCACGGTCAATTACATCGGCTAGTTCATCTAGGGTTACTTCGGTTGCCATGAGGGCTCCTGTCTTTTCTTCTATTTTAACTAATTCGCTGGGTTATTCTAAGTGCGTTGGTGAAAGTCTGACTGGCATCATTATGACTAAGTTCTAAGGCGAACATCGAGGACATTTAGGGAGTTGGCTTAGGTATGGACTCAAAGAATTGGGATGAGAAGTATTCGACTGATGACTTCATCTACACCAAAGTGGAAAACAGATTTGTCGTTGAGTTCTGTAAGGATCTCGAGGGCACAAACAAGAAAGCTATAGACCTAGCCGGTGGCGAGGGAAGAAACAGCGTTTGGCTAGCTAAGCGAGGTTGGCAAGTTGAAAACATCGATTTCTCTCAGGTTGCTTTAGATAAGTACCTGCGATTTGCCAATGACGAAGGTGTTGCAGAACTCTGTCACGCTAACTGTTCGGCTGGAAATGATTTTGTTCCAAAACTCTCGCCAGTCGAGCTAGCTGTTATTGCATACCTGCAGATTCCTGAAAGAGAACTTGCCTTCGCTATCCAAAGACTGAGTGCACATGTTGCGCCAGGTGGAAACCTAGTGGGTGTTTGGCACTCCAGAGACAACCTTGAAGGCGGCTTTGGTGGACCTCGTGATCCACAGGTGCTGCCAAATGTTGAAACAATAAGAACTGCCCTGTTAGGCACAGGGCTTGAGATTGAGGTTCTAGAGAACAGAGATGGTCAAATCCAGACAAGAGAGGGTTTGAAACCTTCGGTTACCCTCGTTTTATTGGCCAAACGACCTTCATAGAACTGCCTGTTCTCAAGTAAAGTTGTATGAAACGAGTAGGAAAGTTCTCTAGTGTCTAAGCAGATAAACATAGGTGTCATTGGTGGCGATGGAATTGGCCCTGAGGTAACAGCGGTAGCTCTCGAAGCAATGAACCTGGCTACACGTGGCTCGGGTGTTGAGTATGTAACCACAGAGTATGACCTTGGAGCTAAGAGGTATCTGGCTACCGGAGAAATCCTTACAGACAAAGACCTAGAAAACCTAAAATCTCACGATGCTATTTTGCTTGGTGCAATCGGAGATCCAAAAGTCCCGTCCGGTGTTCTTGAGCGTGGACTTCTACTAAAACTCAGATTCAGCTTTGATCACTTCATCAACCTTCGCCCAACCAAGCTATACCCAGGTGTGGTTAGCCCCTTGGCTGAGCCCGGTGAAGTTGACTTCGTAGTTGTTCGTGAAGGCACTGAAGGTGCTTATGTTGGTAACGGTGGTGCAATTAGAGTCGGCACCGACAACGAGATAGCCAATGAGACATCTGTAAATACAAGATTCGGTGTAGAGAGGGCTGTTCGTTACGCCTTCGAAGTTGCCGCTGGCCGTGGGCGTAAGAAGCTAACTCTCGTTCACAAGCACAATGTATTGGTAAATGCTGGTTGGCTATGGCAGAAAACTGTTGATGAGGTTGCGAAAGAATTTCCAGCGGTGGCAGTTGATTACCTACATATCGATGCAGCAACCATCTTCATGGTGACTGATCCAGAGAGATTCGATGTGATTGTCACAGACAATCTCTTTGGGGATATCTTGACTGACCTTGCTGCTGCTATCGGTGGTGGCATTGGCATTGCTGCTTCAGGAAACATCAACCCAACTGGAGCATTCCCTTCAATGTTTGAACCAGTTCACGGATCTGCTCCTGATATTGCAGGTAAAGGTTTAGCAGATCCAACAGCAGCTGTTCTATCTGCTGCGATGTTGTTGGATTACCTAGGTAACCCTGTTGCTGCAGCAAGAATTGAAAGAGCTGTTGCTATTGATCTAGCTGCAAGAGGCGATAGCAAGAGAACTACCGCTGAGATAGCCCAAAGTATTTTCGCCCAACTCTAGAAAGAGAAGACATGGAATTCAAGATAATCAAATCTGATCACCCAATGGCAGATGACAAGCGTGAAGCCCTTCTTGAAAACCCAGCGTTTGGTGTGAACTTCACAGACCACCAGGTAATCATTGAGTGGACTAAAGATGGCGGCTGGCAGAATGCCAGAGTTGAGCCTTATGGCCCAATCATGATGGACCCTTCAAGTGCTGTTCTTCACTATGGTCAAGAAATCTTTGAAGGCATCAAGGCTTATAGACACCAAGATGGTTCGATTCACACCTTCAGACCTGAAGCCAACGCAGCAAGACTTCAAAAGTCTGCTCACCGTATGGCATTGCCCGAATTACCTATTGAACTTTTCGTCGAGAGCCTAAGAGCACTTATCTCAGTTGATGCAGCCTGGGTTCCAAAGCCAGTAAACGAAAAGACTCTCTACTTCAGACCATTTGAGATTGCAGCAGAGAACTTCCTAGGTGTTAGAGCAGCTCAAAGAGCTGAATACAGAGTTATTGCCTCTCCAGTTGGTCCTTACTTCACAGGTGGACTAAAGCCAGTGAGTATCTGGATCGCTCTAGATTCAGCCAGAGCAGGTAGATACGGAACTGGTGAAGCCAAGACCGGTGGAAACTATGCAGCCAGCTTGCTAGCTCAAGGTGAAGGCTATGAAAATGGCTGTTCTCAGGTGCTATTCCTAGATGCGGAGACTCACACATACATCGAAGAACTAGGTGGCATGAACGTCTTCTTCGTATACAAAGACGGTCACGTAGTGACACCATCTCTTGATGGAACCATTCTTAGAGGCATCACTAGAGACTCAATCATTCAGCTACTCAAAGACAGAAACATTTCTGTTGAAGAAAGAGCAGTGACATTAGATGAGGTTCGTGAAGGCTATAACTCAGGTGAGATCACTGAAGTATTTGCTTGTGGAACTGCAGCTGTAATCACTCCGGTCGGTCAGTTCAAGTCAAGGCTTGAAAACATTGGCCCTGAAAACCCAGAACCAGGTGTTCTAACTTCTTCACTTCGTGAAGAGCTAACCGGTATTCAATACGGTCTTATTGAGGACCGTCACAACTGGCTTGTAAAACTTAGCTAATGAGAATTGCAAAATTCATCGTCCAAGACAAGCTTTCTTGGGGTGTGGTGGATGGTCCTGAAGTAGTTGTCTTCAGAGGTCACCCTATCTTCCAGAGCTATGACACAACAGGGGAGAGAATTCCTCTAAAGGACGTTCAACTACTTCCACCAATTCTTCCAACCAGCAAGATTATTTGCATTGGTAAGAACTATGCGGATCATGCTGCTGAAATGGGTGGAGATTTACCTACCGAACCTCTTATCTTCATCAAGCCTTTGACAACAGTCATTGGTCCTGGCGAAGCAATTGTTTTGCCAAAGATTTCTGAGCGAGTAGATCACGAAGGTGAACTGGCAATCGTTATTGGTCAAGTTGCTAAGGATGTTCCTGAAGATAAAGCACTGGATTATGTTTGGGGCTTCACTATCGCTAACGATGTGACAGCTAGAGACATTCAAGACAAAGATGGCCAGTGGACTAGAGCCAAGAGCTTTGATACCTTCTGTCCACTTGGTCCATGGGTTGAGACAGAGTTTGTTGTTGATGGTCAATTACTAGAGACCCGTGTTGATGGCGAAGTTAGACAGCATGCATCTATAGACATGCTCATTCATAAGGTTCCTAAGATCATCCAGCATGTGTCTCAAGCTATGACTCTCATGCCTGGAGATGTAATTCTCACTGGAACTCCTGCTGGCATAGGCCAGATAGAGTCTGGTCAATCAGTTGAGATAACCATCGAAGGCATCGGGACTCTAACTAACCCTGTCGCCTAGACTTGTCTAGTTATGACAAACCTAATTACTGCACCTTTCACTACAGCTTCTGGATCTGATGTCAGAGTCCGTTTCTGTCCTTCTCCTACTGGAACTCCACACGTTGGACTAGTTAGAACAGCCTTGTTTAACTGGGCTTATGCTCGTCACACAGGTGGAATAATTTCGGAGTAATTGTTAAGCCCCTTAAAATTAGGTTGAAAGACTCGGTGAGCCGAACCTAAAGTCTGCACACGACGCTTGCTCTGGTGCATGATGGAAACAAATTGTGCTAGTGTCGTTCTTAGACGAGATACGTCATGTAATGGGGGCAAAATTGAAAAAATATATTCTTAATAAGAAAGTTCTAACTTTTTTAGCAACAGTAATTTTGATCAACAATTCGGTGGTAGTTGGGGGAAACGCAAACCCACTAGACCTAACTGATTCCGAGGGCAATGATTGGTTCAACATTGAGTTATCAATCCAAGGGGGTGAAGCTCATTTTGAATGGGAATCGGAAGATCCTTCCACTAGTGTTGAGATTTTTGGTGAATCTATCGGCACTTTAACAGGTCAAGAAAACGGGCTAATCGAAGCTCCCATCAATTCGGCAGAGTCAATGCTGGAGTTCAACGTTCAGGCGCAAAAGACAATATATGAGACGCAGCAACCTGGGGCTGAGCCCGAAGCGCCGCTAATAGTTCAGTACATTACATCCCTAAGAGTGGCTAACCCTGATTCAAACATGGTTCGTTTCGGTGAATCACCAGCTTCAGCTTCAAGTTCCGCTGCGAAAACTTACCTGAGATACCAAACCTTCATCCCCAAGCCTTATGTCGATGCCCCTGAATTCGCGTGTACTTTAAACGACTCGAAAAAATATCTGTTCGCAGGTGATAACCGAGGATTTAATCCCGATAGCAACGCATTCAAGACACGCTTCCAGGTAACTGTCGATTGGCTGAATAAAGGGAATCTAGCAGTTTCAAGGACTGTTGGGGCGACACGCCGATACCAGAATGATGGAAACGATAAACCCATATTGTCAACGTTGGAAACTAAAACTGCTAGTGCAAATGGAATGGTACTGACAAATTTCCAGAACTCTTCTACATTGGTTCATTACAAACTAGATCATTCTGTTATGAATCCAATGTGCTCAGCACTCGCAGCAGATTCTATTCGGTACGAGACAGACGTTTGGATTGCAAGGTCTGGAGCGTACACAATTACCAATAAATTTAGACTAGCTCCAAATCACGAGCTCTACTTAAAAGACAGTGACCAGCCTGACTGGACAACCTTGATGCAGGAATCAACCTACTCCATGGATTGTCTGGCTAAGTTGATTTCTGAGATCTCACTCTGCAACAAATCTGTAGCGTTTCACGAAACATCTAGGTGAGAAGTATGAAACCGATTAAAATTAAGTCCAAGTTCGGTAGATTGCTGACGAGCTTATTAATAACTGTTCTTTTGGTTGCTTTTTTTATGGAGGCGCTATACGTAAGCGTAGCTCTTCTTCCACCTAACGATGGAAGTGTTTTTCTTCCAATCATCGACATTCCCCTTCTCTATTTTGTAACTTTTTACGCAGGATCTAATCAAGTTATTGAAATATTCGTAGCTTTGTTTTTGTGGCTTGCGTACTGGGTGACTGTCGTCTACCTAAGGTTGAGTCAGCAATATCGGGGAGTGAAATTTTCTTTTCTTATGCCTAAGTACCTAGTTTCATCGACTCTTCTGTTGGCGGTAATCACTCTTTCTCAAGGAATGTACGGTGGAGCAGTAATGATGCTTCTCATCTTCCCAGTATTCATGTTTGTTCCACTCAAATTTCCACTAAAAAGGTAAGGTCTTCATCTCCCAATCAATAGACCACTCAAAGAGTTCCGAGCATAATTTTGGCTGTGACTAGACTTGTCTAGTTATGACAAACCCAATTACTGCACCTTTTACTACAGCATCTGGATCTGATGTCAGAGTCCGTTTCTGTCCTTCTCCTACTGGAACTCCACACGTTGGACTAGTTAGAACAGCTCTGTTCAACTGGGCTTATGCTCGTCACACCGGTGGCAACAGAGCTGGTTAGGACCGACTATTCACTGCTTTAGTGATTGAGAATGGGGGGCTCAATCTGATTGCTCGTGACCAGTAAAATACTTGCCCCGCATGGAAATGATGTGCTAACATGGTGAAGCACACAGTCGAATCTAGGGGAAGATAGTGAAAAAATATATTCTTAATAAGAAAGTTCTAACTTTTGTAGCCACAGTAGTTTTGCTTAACAATTCGGTAGTTGTAGGGGGGAACGCACACCCCCTTGATCTCACTGATTCAGGGGGCAGCGACTGGTTCAACATTGAAGTGTCGATGCAAGATGGAGGGGCAAAATTTAAGTGGAGCTCTGAAGATTCTTCGACAACAGTTGAGATTTCTGGTGACTCTATCGCAACGCTAATTGGGGAAGACGACGGAGTGGCAAAAGTTGCTGTAAATACGGCAGATCGAGTGCTTGAATTCAATGTTCAGGCCGAGAGGACTATTGAGCAGACGCAGGAGCCTGGAGCCGCCCCAAGCGTGCCGTTGACTGTGCAGTACATAACATCTCTAAGAGTTGATAATCCCAACTCGAACATGTTTGTGTTCCATGAAACGCCAGCTTCGGCCTCAAGCGCAGCTGCAAAAACATACCTTAGATACCAGACATTCATCCCACGCGATTATGTAGATGCCTACTGGCCGGAATGCGCACCCGATGCGTTTAAGAAATACTTGTTCGCAGGCGATGATCGGAATTTTGATCCTGCAAGTAACGACTTCAAGACCAGGTTCCAAGTCACCGTTGATTGGTTGAATCAAGGTGCCGTGACCTATTCTAGAGCGGTAGGTGAGACTCGCCGCTACGAAGCTGATTCAAATGGAAAAGCAATATTATCCACAGTTAAGCGAGCAACAGCGAGCGTTGACGGCATGGTACTCACAACCCTTAGCAAGTCAGGAACTTTGGTTCACTACAAACTTAACCACTCAGTCACCAACCCTATGTGCGCTGGCGTTTTAGCAGATTCTATCTTGTATGAAACCGACGTATGGATTGCTAGATCCGGAGCTTACACAATCAAGAACGAATTTAGAAGAGTTCCAAATCACGAGCTTTATTTGAAGGATAGCGATGAGTCCAACTGGACGGCAGTGATGCAAGAGTCTTTAGTTGACATGAATTGCCTCCTTAAGGGACTTTCTTCGTCATTCATTTGCAACACAACAAGATCGTTCCATGAAACTTCGAGGTAGATTTCGTGAGTATTCTTGCCAAGTGGCAAATCAAGCTTTTGGTTAGCCTTTTACTTTCAATTGGAACTTTAGGAGTGAGTGCAGAAGTCGTTTATTTTCTCATGGAAATTGCATCTCCGACTCCAAATGGATATTTCCTACCCATTAGTTTTATTCCAGGTTTCTATTACATGTGGTTCTCAATTTTTGCAAATAATTGGGTCCTATCGATAGTCAGCCTCGCACTTTGGTTTACTGGTTCGACCGCTTATCTGTTCTTGCGGTTGTCGGAGAAGTCAAGTGGGCTGGAGTACAAGTTCCTGAAGCGTAAGTATGTAGTTCTAGTGACTCTGCTGTTTGCATTGGTGAATCTAGTCCTAGGGATGTTCTTAGCTGTAATTCCTATTCTCATCTTTTTACCGGTATTTATGTATCTACCACTACCTCGCATCAAGCCCACTGCGGAACTAGCCGCAGTCTCCCCATAAGTAATCTCTAGTCGCCAATTACCTTGACGCTAGGATTGTCAAGTTATGACAAACCTAATTACTGCACCTTTTACTACAGCTTCCGGGTCTGATGTCAGAGTCCGTTTCTGTCCTTCTCCTACTGGAACTCCACACGTTGGACTAGTTAGAACAGCCTTGTTTAACTGGGCTTATGCTCGTCACACCGGTGGAACCTTTGTTTTCCGTATTGAAGACACCGATGCTGAGAGAGACAGCGAAGAATCATTTGAAATGATTCTTGATGGACTTCGCTGGTTAGGTTTGAACTGGGAGGAAGGTGTTGGTGTTGGGGGACCTAATGAACCATATAGACAGTCAGAGCGAACAGACATCTACCTTGAGGTAATTGCGAAGCTAAAGGCATCAGGACACATCTATGAGAGCTTCCTAACGGGAGAAGAAATTGATGAGCGCAACAAGGCTAATGGTCGAGCAGTTCAGCTAGGTTATGACAACTCCGAAAGAGATCTTTCTGAAGAGCAGAAAGCTGCATATAAGGCTGAAGGAAGATCTCCTGCATTACGTCTTCGTGTTCCAGATGTTGACATTACTTTCAATGACCTAGTTCGTGGAGAGATTACTTTCCCTGCTGGATCATTCCCTGACTTTGTTGTGGTTAGACCTAATGGTCAGCCTCTTTATACTTTGGTGAACCCTGTTGATGATGCACTTATGGGAATTACCCATGTGCTCAGAGGCGAAGACCTTTTGTCTTCCACTCCTAGACAGATTGCTCTATACAACGCAATGTATGAAGCAGGTATCACTAAGTTCATTCCACAGTTTGGTCACCTTCCTTTTGTTATGGGAGAGGGAAACAAGAAGCTCTCGAAGAGAGATCCTGAATCTAACCTCTTCCACCACAGAGACCGTGGCTTCATTCCAGAAGGACTATTGAACTACCTTGCTCTTCTAGGTTGGAGCATCAGTGCAGATAGAGATGTTTTCTCACTTGATGAGATGGTGAAGGCTTTTGATGTGAAGGATGTGAACCCTAACCCTGCTCGCTTTGACCAGAAGAAGGCTGACTCAATCAACGCAAGCCACCTAAGACTTCTGGGTCTAGAAGATTTCACCAAGCGCATCATTCCTTACCTTCAGTCAGCAGGTGTCCTGGGTTCAACCGTTACTGATTCCGAGATGGACATTCTGACTAAGGCAGCTCCTCTGATTCAGGAGAGAATCGTTGTTCTCTCTGAAGCAGTTCCAATGCTTTCTTTCTTGTTTGTAACAGCAGATCAGATCACCGTTGAAGATGATGCAAAGTCAGGATTACCTGAAAATAGTAAGGAAATCACTGAGGCAGCTATCGCATCCCTTGAGGGATTAGCTGAGTTTGAGACCGCCAAGATTCAAGAAGTTCTGACTCAGAAGTTGATTGAAGAGATGGCTCAGAAGCCTAGAAACGCCTTTGGTCCGCTAAGAACAGCAATCTCAGGTAAGAGAATCTCACCGCCTTTGTTTGAATCTATGGAGATTCTGGGCAAGGAGGAGACCCTAGCTCGCTTGAGCCTGTTTGCTCGAGGTTTATAGTCCTAGGTAGAATGGGGAGTCGAGCGAAAGCTCGGAGTACAAACCCTTGGGGTATGGTGTAATTGGCAACACGAGTGATTCTGGTTCATTTGTTCTAGGTTCGAGTCCTGGTACCCCAGCTTTGACAGTCAGACTGAAAAGTCTGACTGTTTTGCTTTAATAGGGCTATGCGTAAATTAGAGCGA
This sequence comes from Actinomycetota bacterium, assembly GCA_041171365.1. Lineage (GTDB taxonomy): Bacteria > Actinomycetota > Actinomycetes > Actinomycetales > Microbacteriaceae > Rhodoluna. The sequence continues at coordinate 24,670 of JBEDLY010000003.1, forward strand.
GACGAAGCAGATCTTTACTTTGAACTTCTAGAGGCAGATAGAGCTGCTGTTCTACTAGAGCTTCGTGACCGTATGGTTAGTCTTGCTAAGGCAGAGCCAGAACTGATTATCAGTTACCAACTTCCAACTATTCGAGTGAAGGGTAAGAACTTCTTAGCCTTTGCTGCTTGGAAGAACTTCTACTCCATTTATCTATTGAGTGGTTCTCTAGGGGCAAGAGTTGCTAAAGAGCTAACTCAGGGAGATCTAGATAAGTCAGCAATTAGGTTTGCTTGGGATGAAAAGGTAACCGATAAGACTCTGAAGTTGCTTATTGCAGCTAAAACTCAAGAACTACTTGAGAAAGAACACTAAATCTCTATAGATTCACCGTTTAGTAAATAGGTGAACTCGCCACCTTGGGCTTCAGTTAATTGTTTTACTCGGCCATTGTTCAGGGCATGACCAAAATCACTAAGAAGAGCATTATGAGTGGCAATTGACTTCTTGTGTTGGATGGCAGAGACAAAGTCCATCACTTCACCAATCTTCAACCATGGAGCACTTGTTGGAACAGCCACTAATTCAACTGCTCTATCTGGAAGTGTGAAGGAATCACCTGGATAGAAGACCTTGTCATTGATTAGAACCGCTCTGTTTTCAATCACCGGAATGCTGTGGTGGATTTGAGCATGAAGATCTCCCATGAACTCAATGGTGAAAGGACCCACTGGATAGTGATCGCCATGGTAAACAGCAGTTGTTTTGTAGTTTGCAAGACGAGTGCAAACCTGAGGGGGACCAAAGATCATCAGATCTGGATTAGTAGCTAGCAACCGGTCAATCTGGGCTTCAAAGCAGTGGTCATCGTGAGCATGGGTAATCACAATGGCAACAACATCAGTTAGGCCTACCTGTGCTTCAGAATAGGCACCTGGGTCTAAAACCAGCTTCTTACCTGCTTCTTCAAAGATTAGACAGGCATGACCTTGCTTTGTTATCTTCATGCTTTGAGATTAGTCGCTCAGGTAACCTTGTAAGGTTATGGACACC
>JBEDLY010000004.1:0-22326 GCA_041171365.1 Actinomycetota bacterium
GCCCCTACTTCTCCACAGTTTCAAAAACAGATAACCCAAACTGCAGTAAGTCCTTCAAACTCACTTTGTGAATGAAGATAAATTACGAGCTGCTGCTACATGGAGTTTGTTGTGTGAGCCTGGCGATTCTGTTGCTGGAATGCTCAGAAGAATTCTCGGAGTAGAAGAGTCACTCTTTGAAATTAGACGAGCCAAATCGGCAAAAGATATCCTTCCTCTTCTGCATGAGGACTTCTTTAGAGCGCCTCAATTCATTTCCACACTTGAAGACTCACTTGAGTGTTGGCAAAGGCGACTGGCAACAGTCAATGTTGATCGAGCGATAGAAACACATAAGTCACTCGATGGTTTTCTTCTCTCCTCAGATTCACCTCTCTGGCCGCGAGGTCTTGTTGACCTTGGTGATTCGGCACCATCTGTGCTTTGGGTGTTGGGTAATCAAAAAGTATTTGAGAACTCTTCGACAATCTCGGTTGTTGGATCAAGAGTTGCCAGCGGCTATGGTCTTGAAGTAGCTCGTGACTTGGTGAGTGCTGCTGTAAGAAATGGCTTTGTCACTATTTCTGGAGGAGCGTTAGGAATAGATGCTTGTGCACACAAGAGTGCACTTCTAGCAGGGGGTAAGACAGTTGCAGTTATGGCAGGGGGTTTAGATCGTCTTTATCCACCAAGAAACCTAGATCTATTTGAAGAAATAAAAGTAACTGGCGCTGTTATCTCTGAGATGCCGCCAGGCACAGCACCTGCACGTTGGAGATTTCTGCAACGAAATAGATTGATTGCCGCCATTGGGCAGGCGACCGTTGTTGTAGAAGCTGGCTTCAAGTCAGGTTCTATAAATACAGCTGGGCATGCAAATGAATTGGACAGACCTGTTGGTGCTGTTCCAGGGCCAATCAACTCAACAAGATCAGCTGGCTGCCATCGCCTAATCAAAGAACGCAGAGCTGAACTCATCTGCACTCCTGCTGATTTGGAAGAACTCTTAGGCGTGAGAAACCAAAGTTTGACTACAAACACTGGTTTGTCAGGCAGTCAAACAAGAGTTCTAGATAGCTTTGGCTATTTCGAGCAGGGAATCGAGAGAGTCGCTGCAATTTCTGGAATGACACTTAGTGAGGCAGGTTTTGCTTTGGAATCACTAGCAAGATTAGGTCTAGTTATTCCAACCTCCAGTGGCTGGGTCAAAACTTCAAATACGCTTTGAAGTATGCAGAGTGAAATAGCAATTCAAGGACAACGGTTTGCCGACAACCTTGATGCTGCTCGCGGTTACTCTGCCAACACAGTTAAGAGCTATCTAAGCGATGTCCTTGATCTTGCAACTTACCTAGAAAGCAAACAAGTCACCGCAGTAAAAGACATTGATCTAGAACTATTGCGAGATTGGCTATGGGAAGTAAGTCAAAGACAATCAGCAAAAAGCACTTTGGCTCGCAAGAGTGCAGCAATCCGTTCGTTCACCGCTTGGCTAGCTTCAGAAGACTTAGTTGTTGCAGACCCTGGGCAGAGATTGAAGTCCCCTAAGGCGGACAGACATCTTCCAAAGGTAGTGGCTAAGGATTCCTTAGAAGAAGTATTCGGTCAGCTAAAAGCACTAGCGGCTGAAGGAGATCCTTCAGCAGTAAGAGATTTATTGGTGTTTGAACTTCTGTATGCAACTGGTTGTCGTGTGAGTGAGCTTTGTGGTTTGGATTTGGTTTCAGTAGATCTAGGTAGAAACGTTATTCGAGTAATCGGAAAAGGCTCTAAGGAAAGAGTTGTTCCTTTTGGTTTGCCAGCCAGAGACGCATTAGATAAGTGGCTTGAACGTAGAGGAGCTTTGAACCCAGCACCTGGTGAGCAAGCACTTCTTCTAAACACTCGAGGTAAAAGACTCGGAGTGAGATCTGTCTATCAACTGGTTGCATCACTTCTAGTAAATACATCAACCGGTGTTGCTGGTCCTCACACACTTAGACATACTGCAGCGACTCATCTACTAGATGGTGGGGCGGATCTTCGAGCAGTCCAAGAACTTCTTGGGCATGCAAGTCTTGGAACCACTCAGATCTATACTCATGTTTCAGTGGACAGACTAAGAGCTGGATATAAAAACGCTCACCCTCGAGCCTGATAAACAAGTCTTGATGGAGATAACCCACCAATAAGGGCTAACGGGGAGAAGTATCCGGCTTCTGATCTTGTGCCGAAGTGCAGGCAGGTCATCTCGCAGTGCCAGACGTATTCTGGATCTGGCTGACATACCAGCCCGATTACGTCTCCCATCAAGACTTGAGTTCCTTTAACTAATTCAGAGCAGACTGGTTCCATGGAGGCCGTGAGGCTATTGCCAAACTTCACAGAGATAACTTCTCGGTAGCCCACTTTGCCAGAGAAGCTAATTTCCCCATTGGCAGGGGAAAAGACTTCATCCCCAACTAATGTGGCTAAATCAATACCCCGATGACCTTCGCCATACTCAGACATTGGGGCTATGTAGTCATTTAGGGTGTCCTGAGGCTCTTGATTGGCTAGAGGCAAGGCTAGTGTTGGCTCTTGTCCCACTGATTGACTGGGGAATAGCGTCAATGGGATGCTGAAAAGTACCAAAAGAAGTGGTTTAGCTAGTTGCATCTTTCAAGTATTGGATAGCCAGGTGTTTTCTGTCTTTTGAGGTCATTCGGGGGTGGAAAACCCTTTAGAACCGCTGCTATGCTTATAACTAGCGGTCAGCCGTAAATCCCAAGAAGAAATTTTAGGGTTTTTGTGTGCGGGCCGACTTCGCGTGTCGAACAACATATCGATTTGTCAGTCCCAAAGCTTCACGGGTAAATCGGATGCGGCACCAGGTGTGTTGAGCAACCGCTTTTCACAATCAACTGATCGGCGCATTATTGTGCCATAAAGGAGATACTGCAATGGCAGTAGTAACCGTTCGCCAGCTGCTAGACAGCGGTGTTCACTTTGGTCACCAGACCAGACGCTGGAACCCTAAGATGAAGCGATTCATCTTAACTGATCGTTCAGGCATCTACATCATTGACTTAGCTAAGTCACTAACCCACATCGACCAGGCATACGAGTTCACTAAGAACCTAGTTGCTTCAGGTGGATCAATCATGTTCGTTGGAACTAAGAAGCAGGCTCAGGAAGCTATTGCGACTGAAGCACAACGTGTGAACATGCCTTACATCAATGAGCGTTGGTTGGGTGGTCTATTGACCAACTTCCAGACTGTCTCAAAGCGTCTAGCTCGTCTAAAGGAACTTGAAGTCATGGACTTCAACGACAAGAAGACAAGCGGATACACAAAGAAAGAACTTTTGATTCTTAGCCGTGAAAAGGTAAAGCTAGAAAAGACTCTTGGTGGTGTTCGCACACTAACTAAGGTTCCTTCAGCTATCTGGGTTGTTGACACAATCAAGGAGCACCTAGCAATCACTGAAGCGAAGAAGCTTGGCATTCCTGTTATCGGAATCCTAGACACCAACTGTGATCCAGATGATGTAACAATCGGTATTCCAGGAAACGACGATGCAATTCGTTCAGTTCACCTACTTACCCGCGTTATTGCTGATGCAGTTGCAGAAGGTCTAAAAGAGCGTCACTCAAAGCCAGAGACTGCACAGCCTCTAGCTGACTGGGAGCAAGCACTTCTAGACAACGCAGCTCAGAAGGAAGCCTACCTAGCTAAGGAAGCAGCAGCAGCTACTGAAGCACCTGCAGCAGAAGCAGCAGTTGTTGAGACTGCAGAAGTTGTTGAATCAACCGAAACTACAAAGGAAGCTGAATAATCATGGCTAACTACACAGCAGCAGATGTAAAGACTCTTCGCGACCGTTCAGGCGCAGGAATGATGGACTGCAAGGGTGCACTTGACGAGGCTGATGGCAACATCGATAAGGCGATGGAATTCCTTCGCCTTAAGGGTCTAAAGGGTGTTACCAAGCGTGAAGGAAGAACAACAAGCAACGGTATCGTTCTTGCTCGTGTTGCTTCAGGCAAAGGTTACCTAATCGAACTAGCTTGTGAGACAGACTTCGTTGCTAAGGCAGACAAGTTTGTTGCTCTTGGTGAAATGATTGCTGACGCTATCGCAGCAGCTGGTGCAGAGACTGTTGAAGCAGCTCTAGCAGCTCCAGCAGCAGGTAGAACTGTTGGCGATTCAATCACTGACGAAGCTGCAATCATGGGCGAGAAGGTTGAGCTACGTCGTATCTCAGTTATCGCTGATGACAACATTGACGCTTACCTTCACCGCACATCTAAGGACCTTCCACCACAGGTTGGTGTTCTAGTTGCGTTCAAGGGTTCAGACGTTGAAACAGCTCACGATGTTGCAGTACACATCGCAGCATTCAGCCCGACCTACCTATCTGCAGAAGATGTTCCAGCGGAAATCGTTGAGACCGAACGTCGTATTGCAGGAGAAACAGCTCGTAACGAAGGCAAGCCAGAGGCTGCACTAGAGAAGATCGTTGAAGGTCGCGTAAAGGGATTCTTCAAGGAAAACTGCCTATTGGAGCAGGACTTTGCTAAGGACAACAAGCTAAGCGTGGCTAAGGTTCTAGAGCAGCACGGTCTAACCGTCTCTGCTTTCGTGCGTTACCGCGTAGGTGCATAGCAAGAATTAGCTACACAACACAGGGCCCGGTCTTCGGATCGGGCCTTTTGCTATACTGCAAATGTCGCCATTAGGGCACAGTCAAATAGGGGGTTCAAGATGAAAAAGATAATTATTTCTACATTGGTAGTGCTTTTAGTTGGAATTGCATTAGTTTCGCAGCTGCTTTTGATGAAGGAGCTCAGATCATTAAGCGACGCCGTCGACAATCAACTTGCTCAGTCAGGGGCGGAAACCGAACTTGAAGATCTCACTTCCTTTTCGGACCTATCTTGGAAACTTCAAGGTGTTGTCTGTCCCTATAGCACCGTAAAGTTCAACGTGTCACCTGTTTTTGGAATCAGAGGAGACCAGGAGCGGACAGTAAGTGAAACGAAAAACGCGCTGTTGTACAAGAGCAATAATGGAGACATTACCTATGTCTCAATTGACCGCAACATGCTTGATTTTTGTGGCTAACTTCAGGGTCTAGTTCGAAGAAGTTCGGGTTTCTCATCGTGATTCCCAGCCACGGCCTACCATGCGGGGTATAAAAGACCCTTTGGCTATTTGCGGGCCTAAACTAGAGAAGAACAGGTCTTTGAGAGGGATAAGCATGCCATCAACCCCACGTCGCGTTTTGTTGAAGTTATCGGGTGAAGCCTTTGGTGCTGGAAACCTGGGAGTGAACCCAGATGTTGTCTCAGCTATTGCTAAAGAGATTGCAGATGCAGCCAAGAAGGTTGAGATTGCCATTGTTGTTGGTGGAGGAAACTTCTTTAGAGGAGCTGAACTAAGCCAGCGCGGTATGGATAGATCACGAGCTGACTACATGGGTATGTTGGGTACAGTCATGAACGCTCTGGCCCTTCAAGACTTCCTGGAACAAGCTGGTTGTGACACTAGAGTTCAGTCAGCAATTTCAATGGCTCAGGTTACCGAGCCTTACATTCCTCTAAAAGCTATCCGTCACATGGAAAAGGGAAGAGTTGTAATCTTCGGTGCGGGTGCTGGTCTTCCATACTTCTCAACTGACACGGTTGCAGCTCAGCGTGCTCTAGAAATTCATGCAGCAGAGGTTCTTGTTGCTAAGAATGGTGTTGATGGAGTTTACTCAGCAGATCCTAAGAAGGACCCGAAGGCTAAGAAGATTGAAGAACTTACCTACCAGGAAGCTCTTATCAAGAAGCTAAAGGTTGTTGACTCAACAGCATTCAGCCTCTGCATGGATAACAACATGCCAATGGTGGTCTTTGGTATGCAGCCTGAAGGTAACATCACAAAGGCTCTTCTAGGTAAAAACATTGGTACACGCGTAAGAGCGTAATTTTTAGATTCACAAATAAGGAGAAACATGATTAACGAAATCTTGGCAACCGCCACAGAGAAGATGGGTAAAGCTGTCGAGTCAGCTAAAGAAGACTTTGCAACTATTAGAACTGGACGAGCAAACCCAGCTCTATTCCAGAAGCTAATGGTTGATTACTATGGCACACCAACTGCTCTTTCTGCTCTAGGCTCAATTGCTAACCCTGAGGCAAGAACAATTGTTGTTACTCCTTATGACAAGGGTGCTCTTGCTGCTATCGAAAAAGCAATTAGAGACATGCCTAACCTAGGTGCGAACCCAACCAACGATGGTGCTCTTGTTCGAGTGACTCTTCCAGATCTAACTGAAGAGCGTCGCAAAGAATACGTGAAGGTTGTAAAGACAAAGGCTGAAGATCACAGAGTTGCAGTTAGAAACATCAGACGCAAGGCTAAAGATGATCTAGATGCTCTAAAGAAAGATGGTCTAGCAGGAGATGACGATCTATCTCGTGCTGAAAAAGAACTTGAAGCAATCACCAAGACTCACGTTGAGAACATCGACGAAGCGCTAAAGCGTAAAGAAGCAGAACTTCTCGAGGTCTAGTTGAGTACTCAAGAAGCCAAGGGCAGGTCTCTATCCCAAGCAGTTATCTTCGGGCTACTGCTCTCTGCCTTGTTCCTGGCTTCAGTGCTGGTCGTTAAGGAACTCTTTATCTTTGTTCTTGCAGCTGCCGTTGCCACGGGAGTATGGGAACTATCCACTGCTCTTAGGCAGAAGAATTGGCATGTTCCTAGAATTCCAATCACTGTTGGCTCGCTAATTGTTATTCCTTTGACCTATTACGGTGGGGAGAGGGCTCAGTGGCTTGGTGTTTTAGCCATAGTCGGAGCACTAGTTGTGTGGCGAGGACTGGAACTACTAATCAAGCGTGGAACCCTGAAGAGATCTTTCTCTGAAACATTCAAGGACTTCTCATCCTCCGCTTTTGTTGTTATCTACCTTCCACTAACGATGAGCTTCGCGGCTCTCTTGTTTAGAGAACCTGCTCACGATGGGTTTGTTGAAGGTAAGTACTGGATTATCACCTTTGTTACCACTGTGATTCTGATTGATAGCAGTGCCTACCTATTTGGTAGAAAGCTAGGCAAGCACCCAATGCTTCCTAAGGTAAGCCCTAAAAAGAGTTGGGAAGGCTTCGCCATTTCAGCGCTCTTCGGACTTACCAGTGCTGTGATTCAAACAGTTTGGCTTCTTGAATTGCCTTGGTGGTTTGGATTGGTCATAGGTGCGGTTCTCATCATGTCTGCAGTTCTTGGTGACTTTGCTGAGTCTCTTATCAAGCGTGATCTTGGGGTGAAGGACATGTCGTCACTGATTCCAGGACACGGTGGAATTATGGATCGTTTGGACTCGATGCTTCCAGCTGCACTTAGCTCATACCTGCTGATGGCTCTTAGCGTCAGATTGTTCCAATAGGACTTGAGAGAATAGAAGCATGAGTTACGCATTCGTTCTGTCCGGAAAAAGAAAACTAGGCTACAACATTAGCCAAGTTGATGAATTCTTGGAGCTTGCTAAGCAGCAATTCAACAATCCATCTCGGGAATTGGTCACATCCATGGATGTCAGAACAATCCGCTTCATACTGGTGAAGAACGGCTATTCAATTTCAGTAGTTGACTCAGCTCTTGAGAAGTTGGAAGACACCTTCGCAGCTTCTGAATTCACCAAAGAGATTATGAATCAGGGTTTCTTTGAGTTCTCCGAAGATCAGGACAACCTTAGGAAAGAACTAGTAGCACGCTGCAATAGAGCAAAACACAAGAAGTTCTCAACTAGAAAGTTTCCAAACAAGGGCTACAGCATCAAACAGGTGGACAAGTTATGTTCTCAACTGGGGAATTCTCTCGAGGATAAGGCAGACTTGAGTGTAAGAGAAGTAAGGCTTACAACTTTCAAGTCCAAGAGAGGTGGCTATGCAGAATACCAAGTTGACGCATTCCTCGAGAAAGTCGTTGAAGTACTTCAGCGCGAACAAGCTATTCAAAACTTTAAGCGCTAGTTCTATAGCTCTTGCACTTGTTCTAGGATTTACCTCAACCGTTTCTGAATCACCAGTTGCCAACGCTGCAACAGGTACAAAAGCCACAACCTTGCTAGCCAAGATTCTTGTGAAGGGTAGAGCACCTAAAACTGGTTATGACCGCGATCTGTTTAGCGATGGCTGGGGTGACTTAGGAGAGTGTGACACCAGGAACTACATTCTTCGAAGAGACTTGAAATCAATTACCTGGAGGTCATCACCAAGATGCACCGTTGCAACCGGAATTCTGAATGATCCATACACGGCCAAGAAGATCTATTTCGTTAGAGGAGTTGGCACTTCAAATGCTGTTCAGGTTGATCACGTTGTAGCAGTTAGTGATGCTTGGCAAAAGGGTGCTCAGAAACTCTCTCCTAGATTGAGATATGCCTTCTATAACGACCCACTGAACCTATTGGCTGTTGATGGTCCAACTAACTCACAAAAGAGCGACAGCGACGCAGCCTCTTGGTTGCCACCAAACAGGAAATACTGGTGTTCTTACGTGTCAAGGCAGATTGCTGTGAAGTACAAATACAAGCTCTGGGTCACTTCAGCAGAGAAGAGTTCCATGCTTAGAGTGCTCAAGACATGCCCTAATCAACTGGTACCTAGGGGCTAAAGCGCTTATTCCTAGGCCTAAAGACGCCCTTGAGGTAAACTTGAGTTTTGAACTAAGGCGGTGAATCAATGGGTAGATACGAGCTGGTTAGACCAACTCTTTCTAAACGCATTATTCAGCGTATCTTCGGAGATAATTTCACCCCAAAGCTTCAGGAACTGCAGCTTCGTAGGAAGTTCAAGCTGGCCGTTTCAAACCTGGTAGCCATTTCTTTTGTTGCAGGTTATGCCATGGTGACAGTAATTGACCCTTACGGTGGTGCTCTGAACTCTGCCTATGCCTACAACTCCACATATTCAAATACTGGAGAAGGCGACCAGATCTATGGCTTCACGGCCCAACAGAAGATCAGCTTCAAAAGAGGTGGCTGGTCTATTGTTACCGGTGATGAAGCGGCAGACATTTATGTTGCCAATGCGGACACCCCAGAAACAGGCTCAATCAAGAAATTCGCTTTCGATCTAGTGGCATCACTATCTTGGGGTCGCGATCAATATTCTTGTCTAGTTGCTTTATGGGAGAGAGAGTCCAACTGGCGTTGGAATGCACATAACAAGAGTTCTGGTGCCTATGGAATCCCTCAGTCTCTACCTGGTAGGAAGATGGCTGAGATGGGAGCCGACTGGCTAACCAATCCAGAGACTCAGGTTCGATGGGGTGTGAACTACATCAAGAACCGTTACGGTGCTCCATGTGGAGCGATGGCTCACTCTAATAAGTTCAACTGGTACTAAGTCGTGGGTAGAAACAATAAACCTAAAGGTTTCAAAAAGAGTGAAACTGAAGATGAGCCTATGGACATCATTCGTCTGAGAGACGGCATCAAGAGTTCAGTTATCAAAAATGGTGTTGAGTTCTTTGTTCAAACAACTTCTGGAAATAACTCAGAAGAGTCAAAGAAGTGGATCTGTCCATTCTGTTCTTTATCTTTTGGTACAGGAATAGCCCACGTTGTTGCGTGGGAGAGTGCCTATGGCCCTGAGAAGAGACGACACTTTCACACTCAGTGCTGGCAAAAGTTTCAAGGCAGATTATTTTGAGTCAAATAGAAATTCGTTCATCGGTAGAACTTCCTTCTAACCGAATTCCCTTAGTCCTGAAAACTTCAGATGGGCTTGAGCTAGTCGCAGAGTTAGCATTGCCTAAAGATAAGCCTCCGGTTGCAACATTGATCATGCTTCATCCTTTGCCAACAGCTGGTGGCTTTATGGATTCACATATCTATCGCAAGGCTGCTAATCGTTTGCCTGAATTAGCAGATCTTGCAATCTTGAGATTCAACACACGAGGAACAACTTCACCGCACGGAACAAGTCAAGGTTCATTTGATGGTGGAGTAGCTGAGAGATTCGATGTTGAAGCGGCTGTGAACTATGCACTTGAAAACAAGTTGCCTAATATCTGGCTTGTCGGCTGGTCCTTTGGAACTGAACTTGCCTTGAAGTATGGACCTGATCTAAATGTTCTAGGTGCGATCTTGCTTTCACCACCGCTTCACAGAACAAGCGTCGAAGAACTTGAGCGATGGAACAACTTTGATTTGAAACTTGTTGCCCTAATTCCTGAATTAGATGACTATCTTAAGCCTGATGAAGCAGCAGTAAGGTTTCTAGCAATCAAGAAGATTGAACTCATCAATGTCCTAGACGCTAAACACCTGTGGGTTGGCGAGAGTGCGACCAAGCGAGTACTTGACGAGATTGTTAATGTCGTAAATCCTGGAAGCTATCCGCTTCCTGAGTTTTATACGCCTTAGAGCTTGTCCTGCCTAGGAACCCATACTTCACGAATAATAAGTAGAACCGTTGCTGCTGTTGGGATAGCCAACAGTGAGCCCAGAATTCCAGCCAGTGCGCCACCAACTAGGGCGGAGACGATGATCACTGCTGTTGGAACGTTCACAGCTCTCTTCAGAACTCTAGGTGAAACTAGGTAGGCCTCAATCTGGATGTAGAGCAATAGGGCTATAGCCACTCCAATAGTTGTCTCTGTTGGAGAGGTAGCAGCTGTAATCAAAATCACGATGGCTGCACCGGTAATTGAACCAATGATTGGGATAAGCACAAGTAAGAAGTTGATGAACGCAAGCACCACTGCAAAGTCAACGCCAGCGATGATCAAAACAGTAAACAGGATAGATGTGTTGATGGAAGAAACAACTACCTGTCCCATCACATAGCGACCAACTGAACCTATTACCTTCTCAACTATTCCTTCGAGCTTTGCTCGCTTTGATTTAGCAACAAGGGTGATTCCAACTCTCTTGATGCTTGGCAAAGCAGACATGAAGTAGATGGTGAGAATGGTGACAGTTAGAAAACCGATAATGCCGTTGAAGATTGAAAGTCCAACCTGCACTACTCCTCCAAGAAGAGTTGGCCAGTTTTTGCTATCAACTAAGAAGTCGCCAGCACCGTTTAGTGCTGTTCCGATCGCTCCATCAAGTCTTGAGTCAATGCTTTCAACCCAAGGAAGTTTTACAAACTCCTTCATCAGCTCTGGAAGGTTTGTAATGAATGTGTTTGCCTGAGAGAAAAGCGGAGGCAAAATTGCAAACACAACAGCACTTAGAGCTGCGAACACACCAACACCAACTATGGCTATGGCTAGACCACGCTTTTTTACTCGCTTCTGCAGAAGCTGAACCAAGGGCTCAAGACCTAGGGTGATGAACAAAGCGGTAATGATTGAGGTAATGATTCCGGCAATTGAAATAACTGCACTGCCAAGAGCAACAGCAGTGAGCACACCAAGGGCTCCTAGGAATCCAATCTGAAATGCGTGGGTGAGTCTAATGTTCTTTGTTTCTTGCATCACCGCTCCTTTTTCCTAGTTGATCTCTTTGCTCATCTGTTCAATAACCTGCTTTAGGTTATTGAGATAAACAACAATGCTTTCGCGTTCTTGAGTGAGCTTTCGCTCAGCGCTCTCCATTGAGTGAAGTCTTTCAGCGACTTTCTTTCTTGTCGAGGCAAGAATTGCTCTCGCTTCGCTTTCAGCGGCAACGATGATTTCTTCACCCTTAGCCCTTGCAACTTCGGTGGAAGCTTTGTTGATTGATCTAGCCGCGGCTTCAAGGGTCTCTGCTTCAAGGCGGGCGGTAGCAACCTTGGTAAGAGCAGTTGAAAGCTGAGCATTGGCGTTATCTAGGTAACGCTGAGTTTGGGCAACAGCTTCCTGATACTTCTTCTGGTAGTTTGCTTCAGCTTCTGCTCTTCTAGCAGTCAACTCAAGATCAAGATCAATTCTTTCCTGTTCACTTAGCAATGCAGAAGTTAGGGTCGCACTTATTGGCTGGGTTAGCTGGCGTTCAAGAATTAGTCTGCGTTCTGCTAGTTCTCTTGCAGAGTTAGCTTCTCTAACTTCAATTTCACGCTTAGAGGTTGCTCTCATCCTTGCAACCTCTGTTGCAACAGCACCTCTGATGCTTCCTGCTTCTCGGGTTGCTTCGTCAACAATTCTTTGAGCTTCAACGGCTGCCTTGGCTAAGGTTTCGTCATAATCAGCCTTTGCAGAGCCCAGAATTCGCTCTGATCTGCGCTGAGCCTCGGCAACGAGCTCATCGTAGTATTCCTGAGCATCAGCTCTCTGCTGCTCCAGTTCAGCTACAACACCGTCTAGAACGCCTTTTCTTTCAGCTTCGGCATCTGCAATCAGCCTGATAGCCAGTTCTTCAGCATTACTTAGAACCTGGGCTGCCTTGGCTCCAACACCTGCGTAGCTAGGGATTTGAGCCTCTTGAGCGGCTGATTCCAGCTCGATTAGGCGATTTTGAGCTTCTCTGAGCTCACTGGCCAATTGATTGTTCAAATTGGTCAGATTTATAAGTTCTTTGCGGAAATCCTTGATAGCGTCGTCGACTAGACCGCGGTCATAGCCACGCATTACTAGCGGGAATTCAGTCTCATCGGCTGCCAAGGGTGCTCTCCTGGGGCTTGGGTAGAATAGACGGGGTCGTCAATCAACCCAAGTTTAGCCTGAAAGGAGCATTATGCGTTTTGTTATAGCCACAGTGCTCCTAATTGCCTCAGCAGTCAGCGTTCTACTGGGATATGCCATCAGAGAGCCATTTGCCGAAAGTACTAGCAAAAGGGTCGAATTTGAGGTTCCAACGGCCTATTCCTACGTTCTAATCCCAAATAGCACCCTGAAATCCTTTGAAGGTGAGATTTCGATTGAAGCCTCCGGAGTTGACGAGATCTTCTATGCCGATGGGCGAGAGAGCGATATCCAAGAGTGGATCGGAACATCCAATTACTCGCGTCTAAACATCAATCAAAAGACCTTTGAGCCTGATGTGAGCACCGTAACCTCAGGTGGACTGGATGCCAACCCTGATGGCAGCGACCTATGGAGAAGTCAGCTCACCGTCAAAAACAAACTTCTAAACGTCGTCAGCATGTTTGATGACACTGCTGTTCTTCTTGCAAGTAATGGTTTTAGCAAAGCCCCGGACAAGATTGCAGTGCTCTGGGATTCCAAGCCACTAATCAATTGGCCTCAAGTTCTAATCATTGGTGGCTTCATTCTGCTTTTGGCAGCAATCATCATGAACTATGTCGCTTTCAGACACATCAGAAAGCTTCGCGGACCTAGAAGAAGAATTCCTAAGTCGCCATCTGGCCCAAGATATCGCCGCAAGATTCAAAAAGATGTTCCTGTTCGCGGTAGAAGAGCAAAAGGCAGATCTGAAAAGAGACGATTCCTAGCAGGCCCGACAGCAATTGTTTCGCTGTCGCTCTTGGCAGGATGTTCATCGCCAACAGCCGAGGTTGAAAAACCTAAGTATGAATCAGTAAACGTAGTTGTAACCGAATCTCAACTACAGAGAATTGTTGCTGATGTTGCAACCACAGTTAAAGATGCTGATGCAAGCAGAGACGACAAAACTCTTGTGAAGAGAGTTGCTGGTTCAGCTCTTCAAATTAGAAAAATCCAGTATCTATTGCAGTCAAAGAGTAAGAAAATTCCAAAGCTTCCACCGATTATTGCTAACCCGATAACTGTTGCACTGCCGATGGAACTGCCAACGCCTGGAGTAGCCTGGCAGCCTAGAACTCTAATGGTTGTTACTAAATCAGATTCAACAACCAGTGCTCCGCAGATGCTTGTTCTGCAGCAGAAAACTCCTAGAGATAACTACAAGCTCTGGTACCTGATTGATCTGCTACCAGATGAAAACTTCCCTAACGTAGCAGCTCAAGCCATTGGAGCCCTACCAGTAAACAAAGACGATTCCTTCCTTGTAACACCTTTGAAGAGCATTCCATTCAAGTACGGTGACATTTTGAACAAGGGCACTGATAGTAAGTACGCTGTTGAATTTGATCTTGCCTCAGATGAGTTCTATGCAGAATTATCTGAGTCACAAATTCAGCAAAAAGAAGAAGTAGAGAAAAACGGTTCCAAAATAAAGTTCCAGCACTCACTAGGAAACCAAAACATTATTGGTCTTCAAACTGTTGAACGCGGTGGTCTGATTGCACTAAGTATGAATGACACTTCGACAATTAGACCAAAGGCTAATGGAGCTGCTGTGTCTGTGAAGGCACTGGATCAAAAGACGTTGCTTGGTTCCCTAGGAAGCTCAACAGGTCTAAAGATTGTTTATAGCAACATGTTGCTCTTCTATGTTCCGGAGTCTGGTTCGGAAGAAAAGATTCGCCTAGTTGGCGCATCCCAAGGTCTATTGAGTGTTCGGTCAATAAATTGAGCGACATGAATTCAGCAATGCGAGGGGGAGTTGATCTCTCATCACTAGCCAACAAGGTGGTTCAAGAGAAGCTTGCTAGCACCAGCACAGTCCAGGTAGACCAAGGCAGACGAGTGAAGGTTCCAGCATTCGCCGTTGACCTAAATGAAGGCAATCTAAAGCCAATCATTGAGCTATCTTCAATCGTTGCGGTGGTGGTTGTCTTCTTCAACACCGATAACCCAGAGAGCATGAGCTTGGTTGGCAAGTTAGACAAGCTAGCCAATTCCTCGCAAGGCAAATGGCTGCTAGCCAAAGTGGACATTAGAGCCAATGCCAAGATTGCCGAAGCATTCGGTGTGGACCTACCTGCAACTGTTGCGGTAATTCTTGGCGGAGAGCCAAAGCCGCTGTTCCAGGGAGATCAGATTGAGAGCTCTCTGGTTGATTTCATCGGCAAGTTGGTTGAGGTTGCGGCAGGCCAAGGACTCAATGGAACTCTTGAGGTTGATGGGGAAGAACCTCAGGAAGTTGAACCTCAGTTATCTGAATCTGAACAAGCAGCCCTAGATGCCATGGACAATGGAGATTTTGGTGCAGCGGTAAAGATTTATGAAGCTGAACTAAAACTAAATCCTGCCAATGATGAACTAATTGCTCGTCTTGCTCAGGTGAAATTGGTTGAGAGAACTTATAACGGTGACATGGATAAAGAGTTATCGGTAGAACCAACTTCAGTCGCTGAGGCAATTCGACAAGCAGACTTCCAGGTTGCAGTTGGACAGTCAGAAGAAGCGTTTGATCTACTGCTGAACTGGTTTGATAAAGCCAACACAGAAGAGAGAGCAGCATTGTCTGCTGCGTTCCTAGAACTATTCAACGTCGTTGGTAAGTCCCACCCTGCTGTTGTTGAAGCTCGTAAGTTACTAGCAGTGAAGTTGTTTTAGTAATGACTGTTTACCTCGACTATGCAGCAACCTCACCTCTTCGCGATGAAGTTCTCGATTGTTATGTGGAGCACCTCAAGAATCTAGGTAATCCTTCATCGGTACACAGTTCCGGTCAACGAATTCGAAGAGCGCTTGAAGAGGCAAGAGAATCCTTAGCCAAATCTGTTGACTGCAATAGAAGTGAGGTTATCTTCACAGCCGGTGGCACTGAGAGTGACAACCTGGCAATCAAGGGTTTGTATTGGCAGAGAAACAGTGAAGCGGTAAGCCGTCCGATCATTATCTCTTCAGGAACCGAGCATCACGCATCCATTGATCCAATGGAGTGGCTCGAAAAGCATGACGGGGCAGAGATTGTTTGGCTACCTGTTGATGACCAAGGAATTATCGATTTCAAGTTCTTTGAAGATTTTCTAGCGGAACATCATGCAAAAGTTGCCCTTGTTAATCTGATGTGGGCAAACAATGAAACAGGTGTCATCACCGACATGTCTAGAGTGGTTGAACTGGCTAAGAAGTATGAAGTTCCTGTTCACTCAGATGCCATCGCTGCTTTTGGACATATTCCGATTAGTTTTGCTCAATCAGGACTAAGCACCATGAGCATCTCTGCTCACAAGATTGGTGGTCCTGTTGGAGCAGGAGCGCTAATAGTTTCTAGAAGCACCAAACTTGTTTCAATCATTCATGGTGGTGGCCAAGAGCGAGGCATGAGATCTGGAACTATGAATGCTCCGGTGGCTAAAGCATTTGCAAAGGCTGCCGAGATTGCGGTTGCAGAGCTAGATTCTGAAACAAAGAGGCTTCAAGCATTGCGCGACAGATTGGTTGAAGGCGTCAAAGCACTGACTCCTCTTGCTCATCACACAGCAGGATCTGTTGCTCGTATGCCACACAACGCACACTTCACCTTTGAAGGTTGTTCAGGAGACTCGCTGCTGTTTCTGTTGGATCAGCAAGGCGTTTGTGTGTCTGTTGGCTCAGCTTGCCAAGCAGGTGTTAATGGACCTTCACACGTTCTAGTAGCTATGGGTAGAACTGAACGAGAAGCCAATGGCTGCATTCGAATGACCTTGGGTAAAGACACAACCGATGCAGATATAGATGCAGTTCTTGCAGCTTTACCTAAAGCCCTTGAGGGTGCTCTCCGAGCTGGTCTAACGAGTTAAGAAAGAATTAGGACATGAAGGTATTAGCAGCAATGAGCGGTGGGGTTGATAGCGCTGTTGCAGCCGCACGTGCTGTTGAGGCAGGACACGAAGTAGTTGGTGTTCACCTAGCCCTATCAAGAATGCCTGGCACTCTAAGAACAGGTTCTAGAGGATGCTGCACTATTGAAGACAGCATGGATGCTCAAAGAGCAGCAAATGTGATCGGTATTCCTTATTACGTTTGGGATTTCAGCGAGAGATTCAAGCTAGAAGTGGTTGATGACTTTATTAGTGAATACGAAGCTGGAAGAACTCCAAACCCTTGCATGAGATGCAATGAGCGAATTAAGTTCGCAGCTCTACTTGAAAAGGGTCTAGCTCTAGGTTTTGATGCAGTTTGCACCGGACACTATGCGAGCATCCTCACAGATGATGAAGGCAACCTAGAGCTACACAGGTCTATGGCCTTAGCAAAAGACCAGAGCTATGTGCTTGGTGTTTTAACTGCTGAACAATTGCAGCACTCAATGTTCCCTCTGGGTCACACAGCAAGCAAAGATCTAATCAGGGCAGAGGCTTCCGAACGTGGTTTATCAGTTGCAGCAAAACCTGATTCTTATGACATTTGTTTCATCCCTGAAGGCGACACTCAAGACTGGCTAGCCGATCGCCTTGGCAATACAACAGGTGAAATTGTTGATATGCAGGGCAATGTTCTAGGTGAACACAAAGGTGCTCATGGCTTTACTGTTGGTCAGCGTAAAGGTCTTCAGCTCGGTAAGCCTGCTGCTGATGGTAAACCTCGTTACGTACTTGCAGTTGATGTGAAGAGTAACAAAGTTGTAGTTGGCCCACAACAGGCTCTAGCAGTAGTTGAACTAGTTGGTAATAAGTTCACTTGGTGCGGTAAGCCGCAAGACAATCCAGAAGAATTCTTCAAGGCTCACGTTCAGGTGAGAGCTCATGGTGAGCAGGTGGCCTGTGAGCTAGCAGTAATAGACAATGCCATGGTCATCAGGTGTGATGAACCTATTTACGGAGTTGCACCCGGTCAGACTGCCGTAATTTACTTAGGCACAAGAGTGCTCGCTCAGACCACTATTGATCACACAGTGTCAGCAGTTGACTCTTTTTCAACAGCCTCGGCGAGTATTGGCTCTAGTGTCGAGGGTGCTGTTTAGGCTTATCAGGTGCCAGAGAAACCAGCCCAAAGAATTGCCTTTCTAGTTGATGAAATCAACAGATATCGCCGCGCCTACTACCAAGAAAACACAGTCCTTGTAAGCGACGCTGAGTACGACGCTCTAATGTCAGAGCTCGAACTGTTGGAATCTAAGCACCCTGAACTAATCACTGGAGACTCTCCAACTCAAAGCGTCGGCGGAGCTGCAAACGAAGCTTTTTCACCTGTAGAACACCTCGAGCGTATGTGGTCATTGGACAACGCGTTTGGCGAGGACGAGCTAAGAGCATGGGCTAAAAGAGTTGGGGATGCACGTTATCTCTGCGAACTAAAGATCGATGGACTAGCGATCAACCTAAGGTATGAAAAGGGTGAGCTAGTTTCCGCTGCTACTCGTGGCGATGGTGTCGTTGGTGAAGATGTAACTAACAACGTAAAGACCATCAAGCAAATTCCTCACCGTCTCAAAGGTTCCAAGATTCCCGATGTAGTTGAAATTAGGGGAGAGATCTTCTTTGGAGTTAAAGACTTTGCAAATCTAAATGCTGGTTTGGTGGCAGAAGGCAAAGCTCCCTTTGCTAACCCAAGAAACTCTGCCAGCGGTTCGCTCAGACAAAAGGATTCATCGGTCACAGCGAGCAGACCTTTGCAGATGTTGGTTCACGGCGTTGGAGCTTGGCCTGATGCTCCATTCAAAAACCAGAGCGATCTTTATGAGCTTCTAAAGAGTTGGGGATTACCTACCTCACCAAGATATGAAGTTGTTGACTCAATTGAGGATGTCATCAAGTACATTGATAAGTTCCAAGCTCAACGCCACAATCTCGAGCATGAAATTGATGGAGTTGTTGTCAAAGTAGATTCTTTGGCGGCACAAAAGGAACTTGGCTTCACAGCCAGAGCACCTCGCTGGGCTGTTGCCTATAAGTATCCACCTGAGCAGGTGAACACAAAACTTCTCGACATTAGAGTCTCAGTTGGCAGAACCGGTAGAGCAACTCCTTACGCGGTAGTTGAGCCGATTAAGGTTGCTGGTTCAACAGTGGAGTTTGCTACTCTGCACAATCAAGATGTTGTAAAGGCAAAAGGAATTCTGATTGGTGACACTGTAGTTCTTCGCAAGGCTGGAGATGTTATTCCAGAAATACTAGGACCTGTTGTCGAACTCAGAACAGGAAAAGAGAAGGCATTCGTAATGCCTAGCAATTGTCCAGATTGTGGAGCTAAGTTAGCCCCATCAACCGAAGGTGATGTTGATCTTCGTTGTCAGAACTCAGAACACTGTCCTGCTCAGCTTCGTGAACGAGTTGCCTACATTGGTTCCAGGGGAGTGCTTGACATCGAGGCGCTAGGTTATGTTGCGGCGGTTGCACTCACTCAGCCCTTAGAACCAAAAGTTGCACCACTCCAGTCAGAAGCAAATCTTTTCAACTTGACTATGGATCAATTGCTTCCAATCAAGACTTATGTTCTGGACCCTGACACAGGTATGCCAAAGCTGGGAGAAGACGGAAAGCCTAAGGTTGTCCAGTTCTTCAGTAAGACAGTGAAGAACGAGACTGTTCCATCCGAAGTAGCAATCAAACTTCTCAAGAATCTTGAAGAAGCTAAGACAAAACCGCTTTGGAGAATAATCGTTGGCTTGTCCATCAGACACGTAGGCCCAGTGGCAGCAAGATCTTTGGCTACTCACTTCGGTTCTTTGGATAACATCTTCAACGCCACTGAGCAGGAACTCTCTGAAGTCGATGGCGTTGGAACAATCTTGGCTCAGTCACTGTTGGAATGGATCAAAGTTGACTGGCATAGAAACCTTGTTGAATCGTGGCGTAAATCGGGAGTTCTACTAGAAATACCTGGCCACGCAGGTCCTGGTGCCAACGTAGTTGCCGATGGTGTCTTCACTGGCATGAGCATTGTGGTTACTGGAACTCTGCAAAACTACACTCGCGAGAAAATCGAAGAACTGATTATTTCTAATGGAGGAAAAGCAGCGTCAAGCGTTTCAAAGAATACAGCTTTTGTTGTGGCTGGTGCTAATGCTGGGTCAAAACTGACTAAAGCGGAAAGCCTAGGAGTGCCAGTTATTTCTGAAGAAGAATTCGCTTTAAAACTGAATTAATTATTTAGCTTCGTCGATTTCTGACTCGTCAACAGCAACCATGCTCTCAGTCGACATCAATTTGCTCATTGAGTCTAGGAAGTCTGCAACTTCTTCACGTTCTTCTGAAAGTCTGTTTAGACGTTCGCGGCTGTCCTTGATTGCGTTTTCTGCATAACCCTGAGCCTTGCGAGAAAGTAGCTCTGCGCGGCGACGTGATTGGTTAATAAGATCTGTTGAACGCTTCTGAGAGTCAGCAAGAATTTCATCACGAGTTGTTCGAGCTTCTCTAGAAACGCGTTCTGCTTCAGTAAGAATCTCAGATGCTCTAGCTGATGATTCAGCAAGAGAGCGGTTAGCGTCTTCAGTAATTGCCTGAGCCTGACCAACTGCTGTTTGGTAGATGCGAAGAGCCTCTTGCTCTGCCTCATCACGCTTAGCCCTTAGTTCAGCTTCTAGGTCAACTCTTGCCTGAGCTGTTCGCTGGCTAAGTTCGGTTGCAAGAGCTCTAGCTTCTTCAGTCTCGCGGTGAACCTGTGAACGAAGTTCAGCAGCATATCTTTCACCGTCAGATTTGATAGCAGATGCTTCTCTTTGAGCAGTTTGAATTCTTTCAGTAGCTTCAGCTGCGGCTGCCGTTGCTGTGTTCAACAATTCACCGTGACGTCTGTCAGCTTCAAGACGAGCTTCTTCCATCTTGATTTCAGCTTCTTGAACAACTCGGTCAGCCTTGTCCTTGGCACTTCTCTTGAGTGCATCCGCTTCACCCTTAGCTTCTTCACGAATACGAAGAGCGTCTTGGCCGGCATCGGCAATCATCTTCTTGGCTTGCTCTTCAGCAAGTCTTAGGGTCTGCTCGAACTGAGCACCTAGGGCAGCGTAGCCATTAGGGCCACCAGTTTTAAGTTGAACCTTTAGGTTCTCAACTTCGGCTTTTAGAATGCTGATTTCTGAGGCAGCCTGCTCGTTATAAGTAGCCTGGTGCTCAATCTCAAGTCTCATCTCCTGGATAGTCTTATCGACCTGATTGCGGTCATACCCGCGCATTACAACGTTGAATTCTTCGCTATCAGATCCGCGAACGACGTCTTCGAAGTTCTCTTCTTCGGCCATTTGTATTCTCCTGAAACTTACTTGGTTCTTAGCCCCTTTTCAAGGCTCAGCAACTATGTAAGTTTAGTCCAGTAAGCGGGATTGGGTAAGCCCAGATATACTAGGAGAAGATAACAACAACCCCAGTTTTGAGGAACCCGATGTCAGATGTGACCCCAGATCTAGTGCGTCATCTAGCCAATTTGGCCAGAATTGAGCTAGATGAGTCCGAAGTAGTTCGCTTTACCGAACAACTAGGCGTGATTTTGGACTCTGTAGCCAAAATCTCTTCCGCAATTGATGAGAATACGCCTTCCACTAGCCACCCAATTCCTCTGGCAAACGTCTTCAGAGAAGACGTTATTGAGCCTTCTCTAACCCAAGAACAGGCACTTTCAGGTGCTCCTGATCAGGGTCAAGGCCGTTTCCGAGTCGCTGCAATCTTGGACGAGGAGTAGGCCTGATGTCCGAACTAATTAGAAAAAATGCTTCTGAACTAGCAGACCTTCTTTCCAAAGGCGAGGTCAGCTCAGTTGAGGTAACTCAAGCACACATTGACCAAATCTCTAGTGTTGGCGATGCAGTTCACTCTTTCCTTCACCTTTCAACTGATAAGGCTTTGGAAGTTGCTAAGGAAGTTGACCGCAGAAGAGCAGCAGGAGAGAAACTTCCTGCCCTTGCAGGTGTTCCAATTGCCGTCAAGGACAACCTGACAACTACCGATGCTCCAACCACAGCAGGTTCAAAGATTCTAGAGGGTTGGATTTCCCCTTACGATGCAACCGTTGTTACCAAACTTCGCCAAGAGTTGATGCCTATTCTTGGTAAAACCAACCTTGATGAATTTGCTATGGGTTCATCAACTGAGTTCTCTGCCTATGGTCCAAGTAAGAATCCTTGGGATCTTTCAAGAATCCCTGGTGGTTCCGGTGGTGGTTCTTCTTCTGTCGTTTCATCATTCCAAGCACCTTTAGCTATTGGATCAGACACCGGTGGTTCAATTCGTTTCCCAGGAGCTGTAACTGGAACCGTTGGTATCAAGCCAACCTACGGTGCTGTTTCAAGATACGGTCTTATCGCTTTGGCCTCATCTCTTGACCAAGTTGGTCCTGTTGCTAGAAACGTTTTAGATGCTGCTTATCTTCAAGATGTAATTGCTGGTTATGACCCAAGAGATAGCACTTCACTAAAAGACTCATTGGGTTCAATGGTTGAAGCGGCTAAGAACGGTTCACTCAAGGGCAAAAGAGTTGGTGTCATCAAGCAGCTTTCAGGTGCTGGTTTCCAACAGGGTGTGCTCAATAGATTTGGTGAAGCGATGAAACTCATTGCTGATGCAGGGGCTGAGATTGTTGAGGTCGATTGAGAAGCATCAAGCAACATGGCTAAGTTCGACTCTGTTCGTTTCGGTATGAGAGTTACCCCAGAGGGTAACCCGACTATTGAACGAGTTATGGCTGCTACTCGCGAAGCTGGCTTTGGTCCAGAAGTAAAGAGAAGAATCATTCTTGGAACCTATGCTCTTTCTGCTGGTTCTTTCGACAAGTTCTATGGT
>JBEDLY010000005.1:0-25956 GCA_041171365.1 Actinomycetota bacterium
GATCGAAAGAGGGCAGAAAGAGGCCTCATCTGAGATTCTGGCTTCTGTTGCTTATGCATTAGATGTGCCAATTTCCCAGATCATGCACCTTGTAGCTGAGAGATTTGAGGCTGTTGAGACAGTCGTAATCCCAGACACCGTGCCAACCGAGTTTGTTACCAGCTTCGATTCAGTAAGCATGGCTAATTCTCGATAAGTACTTCTAAAGAACTGCCCCCAAGATTTACTTGGGGGCAGTTCTTTTTAGCCTGGGTGAGCATTTCTGCCGCTAAAGGGCTCTGACAGGGGTTATCTTCTAATCGTGCGACTTAGTGAGTTTCAGACCCTTATGGCCGATGAATTCGGTTCTGAGTACGCTGCGGTATTGCTCAGGGACCTGGTTTTGACTGATATGGGGGATTTGACCGGTCAAGCAGCTCTGACTTCAGGCTTGGAGCCAAAAGAGATCTGGCTGTCTATTTGTAAGGCCCAAAACGTGCCTAAGGACCGTTGGCATGGATTGAACAAAAAGCCGAGAAATGGACACGCCGAATAGATTTTTATTCGTAATTTTGTTCGGATATTGCTAGGCTATCCACAGAAGGAAATTGGTAGAAGTTATCAACAGTTCAGACAGACACCAGTTTCAAAGCAGATTTTCTTCGTAGTGTCATGACAGCATAAAACCAGTCGCCTAGGCGGCAGAAAAGGAAAAGAAAATGCCATCAGCATCAGATCGCGATAAAGCACTAGACACTGCGTTAGCGCAGATTGACAAACAGTTCGGTAAAGGCTCCGTCATGCGCCTGGGCTCAGATGAAAGAGCTCCAATCGAAGTTATTCCAACCGGTTCAATTGCTTTGGACGTGGCTCTGGGTATCGGAGGGCTCCCTAAGGGAAGAATCGTAGAAGTTTACGGACCTGAGTCTTCAGGTAAGACAACAGTTGCACTGCACGCCATTGCTAACTGTCAGAAAGCCGGTGGAGTTGCAGTCTTCATTGACGCGGAACACGCACTTGATCCTGAGTATGCAAAGGCTCTAGGTGTCGACATTGACGCACTACTAGTTAGCCAGCCGGACACAGGTGAGCAAGCTCTAGAAATTGCAGACACTCTAATTCGTTCAGGCTCTATCGACATCATCGTTATCGACTCAGTTGCAGCTCTAGTTCCAAGAGCAGAAATTGAAGGAGAAATGGGAGACTCACACATGGGTCTGCAGGCTCGTTTGATGTCACAAGCGCTTCGCAAGCTAACCGGTGTTTTGAACAACACCAAGACAACCGCAATTTTCATCAACCAACTTCGCGAAAAGATTGGTGTGTTCTTTGGTTCACCTGAAACCACCGCCGGTGGTAAGGCTCTAAAGTTCTATGCTTCAGTGCGTTTGGATGTCCGCAGAATTGAAACGCTGAAGGACGGCCAGGATGCTGTTGGTAACAGAACGCGAGTAAAGGTAGTCAAGAACAAGATGGCTCCTCCGTTCAAGCAGGCAGAATTTGACATCATTTACGGTGTTGGAATCTCTCGTGAAGGAAGCCTTCTTGATGTTGGTGTTGAGCAGGAGATTCTGAAGAAGTCTGGCTCTTGGTACACATATGAAGCAGAGCAGCTAGGCCAAGGAAAAGAAAACTCTAGAAACTTCCTACTGGACAACCCTGAAATTGCAAACGAAATCGAACAGAAGATCAAGACCAAACTTGGTATCGGTGTTCCTCGTGCAGTTGCAGATTTGCCTGTTGAAGAAGTAACCGAGCTCAAAGCAGTTAACAAGTAGCCTTGGACATCGAATCTTTCCTCAAGGACTTAGGTCCCGTTGAGGAAGCTCCCAAGTACTCACTGAAATCTGTTGATTCCATTGAGGAAGATGTTCGCCAAGCACTCCTGAAACTAATTGCGAGAAGCAGCAAGTCATCAGGGCAATTGCGAACTCTGCTTTTGGAGAAAGAATTTCCAGTTCAACTAGTAGATCAGATGATTGATCGCTTTATTGAAGTGGGTCTAATAGATGATCTGGCTTTGGCTAAGGACTTTACCGAGGTAGCTGTGTCCCGGAAGTCCAAAGCCAAGTCAGTCATCGCTCGAGAACTTCGTGCCAAGAACTTCCCTCAAGAAGCTATTGATGCTGCAATCTCTGCAATTGACTCAGAAGCCGAGCTTGAGGTCGCTAAGAAACTCGCTGAGTCAAGGTATAGACAACTTCAAAAACTTGAGCCAGAAGTTAGAACCAGAAGACTTTCAAGTTATTTGATGCGAAAAGGCTATTCAAGCAGCGTGGTTTGGGCTGCTGTTCGTCACGCTTCTGGAGAAGTCGCCTACTAAAGCCTTTGCTTGGCTAAAATTGGGGAGATGAATACAAAGACCCGCAGCTATGAGGTGAAGACCTTTGGCTGTCAGATGAACGTCCACGATAGCGAGAGACTATCGGGGCTACTCGAGGACGCGGGTTATGTTCAAGCAGTAGATGGGGAACTGGCGGACGTACTAGTTTTCAATACCTGTGCTGTTAGAGAGAATGCCGACAACAAGCTTTACGGTAACTTGGGCCAGCTTTACGAAAGAAAGCTCGAGAATCCTGATTTCCAAATCGCAGTTGGCGGTTGCCTAGCCCAAAAAGACAAAGATGTAATCGTCAAGAAAGCTCCTTGGGTTGATGTGGTCTTCGGTACCCACAACATTGGATCTCTACCGGCTCTTTTGGATAGAGCAAGACATAACGAAGAAGCTCAAGTTGAGATTCTTGATGCACTTGAGACTTTCCCTAGCGACCTACCTACCAAACGTGATTCAACTTATGCTGCGTGGGTTTCAATCAGCGTTGGTTGTAACAACACCTGCACATTCTGCATTGTCCCTTCATTGCGTGGCAAAGAGAAAGACCGTAGACCTGGAGAGATTCTCGCTGAGATCAAAGCATTGGTTGCTGAAGGTGTTATTGAAATCACTCTTCTAGGCCAGAACGTCAACACTTATGGAGTTGAGTTCGGGGATAAAGGAGCTTTCGCAAAGCTGCTTAGAGCTTGTGGGGAGATTGAAGGTCTGGAGCGAGTAAGGTTCACAAGTCCTCATCCTGCAGCATTCACCGAAGACGTAATTTTGGCTATGGCAGAAACACACAACGTCATGCCTCAGCTACACATGCCATTGCAGTCAGGTAGTGATCGCATTCTGAAGGATATGAAGCGAAGCTATCGCAGTTCAAAGTACTTAGGAATCCTAGAGAAGGTCCGAGAACTAATCCCTGATGCAGCTATTTCAACTGACATCATTGTTGGCTTCCCTTCTGAGACAGAAGAGGATTTCCAAGAGACCCTTCGCGTCATCAGAGAGTCACGTTTCGCAGTTGCCTATACATTCCAGTACTCAAAGAGACCTGGAACCCCAGCCGCAGATCTACCGAATCAAATCGACAAAGAAGTTGTCCAAGAGCGCTATGAGAGACTTCTTGAAGTTGTTAATGACATCGCTTGGCAAGAAAACAAGCTGCAGATTGGCAAGCGAGTAGAGGTTCTTGTTGGCAACAACGAAGGTCGCAAGGATGATAGAACCAACCGAATTACCGGAAGAGCAAGAGATAGCCGCCTAGTTCATATTGATTGGCCTATTGGACTTGATGTTCCGAGACCTGGAGATCTAGTTTGGGCAACTGTTGTTGATGCGAAACCTTACTTCCTAATCGCAGACGCTGGAGAAACCCCAGAGGTGAGAAGGACAATCGCGGGCGATGCCTACGACCGAGCTGAAGCAGAGAGCTGTGCAGTTCCTGGTACATCAACTGCTCCTAAAAAAGGAACCATAGGTCTTAGCGTTCAAGTCAAAGTTTCTGAATAGTTTATGAACTCCTCAACGCGTCCTGAACTGCTCTGTATTGTTGGCCCAACTGGTACCGGCAAAAGCAATTTGGCAATCAACACAGCTTTAGAACTAGCCAAATCTGGAATCAAAGCAGAAATAGTAAATGCAGATTCCATGCAGTTCTATAAAGGAATGGATATTGGAACTGCCAAAGTTCCAGTTGATGAGAGATTCGGTATCAAGCACCACATGCTCGACTGGCTAGAAATTGCAGAAGAAAACACGGCTGCCAGATATCAAATTGAGGCCCGAAAGGTAATCTCCGATCTCCGAGCTGAAGGAACCCTTCCGATAGTCGTTGGTGGATCCATGCTCTACATTGCAGCATTGATAAATACTTTTGAATTCCCTGGCAGAGATGAAGCTCTGAGGGCTCAACTCGAGCAAGATCTAATCGACTTGGGTCCAGCTGCAATGCATAAAAGACTTGAGCTCCTAGACGAGACTGCAGCGAGTCGAATTGAACCTCAGAACGGTAGACGTATTGTTCGTGCTCTTGAAATTGTGATGATCACGGGAGAACCTTTTGCGGCATCTCTTCCAGATCAGTTTGAGTCTTTCCTTCCTGTTTTGGAAATAGGTCTGAACTCAGCCAGAGAGCACTTAGTTGAGCGACTATCAGAACGAGTCAGGGGAATGTGGGCTTTAGGTTTTGTTGAGGAAGTGAGGTCTTTGGAATCCAAAGGCATCAGAGACTCTAAGACTGCTAGCCAAGCTATTGGCTATTCTCAGGCCCTAGCAAGCATTGATGGCAGGCTCACCGAGGAAGAAGCCATTGCTGAAACTATCTTGCTAACGCAAAGGTATGCTCGCAGACAGATGTCTTGGTTTAGAAGAGACCCGAGAATCAATTGGTTCGACTACCAAAACGAGAACCTCTTGGAAGAAGTCATGTCTCTAGTCAGAACAAGCCTTCAGTTGCCAGGCAAAGTAGGCTAAAAGCATGAGCAAAGTTGAATTCACGAAAGGTCAGGGTACGGGTAATGACTTCGTACTCATTCTTGACGTGGACGGCTCACTAGACATCACTCCAGCTCAAGTGGCCAAGATTTGCGATAGACACTTTGGTGTTGGGGCTGATGGGTTAATCCGAGTGGTTCCATCTCATCTCATCGCAGAGGGATCAGATTCTCTAAAGGAAGAGCCTTCGGCCTATTGGTTCATGGACTACAGAAATGCTGATGGTTCAATAGCGGAGATGTGTGGCAATGGAGTTCGAGTCTTTGCTCGTTTCCTAACTGAAAAAGGTCTTGTAGAGCTACCTGAGGGACAGGTGCTGCACATTGGAACTCGAGCTGGCGTTAGAGACATCCAGAAGAACAAAGCAGGGTTTGCAGTGGACATGGGTCGTTGGAAGCCTGAGTCAAGTGAAGTACTTGTGAGTGCCAGAGGGATAGATGTGGCTAGGCCATCGCAGGGGATCAATGTTGGAAACCCTCACCTTGTTGTCGCTCTAGCTTCTAGCGAAGAACTTGATTCATTAGATTTGTCCGTTGCGCCAGTTATGGAACCAACTCCTGAACTAGGAGCGAACATTGAGTTTGTGGTTCCTGCTGAGCCAATGGTGACCAATGGTGTTGGCAAGATTTCGATGAGAGTCTTTGAAAGAGGCGTTGGTGAAACCCTCTCTTGCGGCACAGGAATTGTTGCCGCTGCATTAGCTACTCGTCTCTGGGCAGGATCTGAAGCTCCTAACCAATGGGCAGTTGAAGTACCTGGCGGAACTCTAGGAGTTCGAATGTTTGCAACTGAAGAAGGCGAACATGTTGGACTTAGTGGCCCTGCAGAATTGTCTTTTGATGGAGTGCTTGAGCTTTAGTGCTTGGTAACTTTTAGAACTCTAAAAGTTTTTGAAGAATCAATACGAGTGCTTTCAAACCCTGGATTGAATTCATCCACTAACCATTTATGCAAACTATCTGAGCCTAAATTTTTCTGGACTACCAATCGTGCAGTTCCACCAGCAACCAATCTTCTTAGCCATAGATTTAGAATCTCGTGCAGAACTTTTTTACCAACTCTGATTGGCGGATTGGACCAAATTTCATCAAAGTGTAAATCTTGTGGAACGTCTTCAGGCTTGCAGGCAATTATGTTGCTTATGCCTAACTTCGCAGCATTCATCTTGGTTAGCTGAAGACTGCGTTCGTTCACATCGATTGCGTAGATAGTTGCTTTAGGGGAGTGCAGGGCAAGAGCCAAAGCTATGGGTCCCCAGCCACATCCAACATCAAGAAACGTTCCCGTTGGGTTCGCAGATTCAATGTGTGAGAGAAGAACTTGAGTTCCCTGATCAATGTGCTCCGGGCTAAAAATGCCACCAGCTGTCAATACTTGGGTTTTGTTGCCATTCAGGTTCACTGTTATTTCGCGCGTGACCAGCGGACCCTCGGGCGAGGTTGCGAAGTAGTGATTGTCGGACACGAACAACACAATACTCCTTCACGGGTAGTCTTAAACACGAAATGACTCCAAAAGACATTGACAACATCGAAGAGCCTCAAGATGGCAATCTTGACGAGACTAATTCCACTATTGACCGCATTCTGAGGCGCGACCAAAGAGCTCAAGCCTTAGGGCTCAACGATGATCAGCAGGCAAACGCCTTTGACGGTGATCAACAAGACCTCCTAGATAGAGCGGCTCTGGCTAGGGTCCCTGGACTGTCGACTCAGATGCAAGACATTACTGAGGTTGAGTACCGCGACCTCCAGCTTGAGCGAGTTGTCCTGATTGGAATCTGGGGAGAGCACACTCTAAAGGATGCTGAGAACTCACTTCGAGAGCTAGCTGCCTTGACTGAAACAGCCGGAGCGGAAGTCTTGGATGGATTACTCCAACGTCGCTACCACCCAGATCCGGCAACTTTCCTTGGTAAGGGAAAAGCAATTGAGCTTCATGATCTTGTGAAGGCTATTGGTGCTGACACAGTAATCGCTGATACCGAACTTTCTCCATCGCAGCGAAGAGCTCTTGAAGATGTTGTGAAGGTTAAAGTTATTGACCGAACAGCTATCATTCTTGAGATCTTTGCCCAGCACGCCAAGAGTCGTGAGGGTAAAGCTCAAGTTGAACTGGCCCAGTTGGAATACTTGCTGCCTCGACTCAGAGGTTGGGGAGAGTCAATGTCTAGGCAAGCTGGTGGTCGTGCTGCCGGTGGTGAAGGTATTGGTTCTCGTGGTCCTGGTGAAACAAAGATTGAGTTAGATAGACGAAGAATCAATACCAGAATGGCAAAGCTTCGTAAGCAGATTGCCGGAATGAAACCAGCCCGAGAAACGAAGCGCTCAAACAGGAAGAAGTATGAAGTTCCCTCTGTGGCTATTGCTGGTTATACCAACGCAGGAAAGTCATCACTGCTGAACAGGCTGACTTCAGCAGGTGTTTTGGTGCAGAACGCATTGTTTGCGACCCTTGATCCAACCGTTAGACAGACTCGCACTCCTGACGGTCGTGAATACACTCTCTCGGACACCGTTGGTTTTGTTCGTAATCTTCCGCACCAACTGGTTGAAGCCTTCAGGTCCACCCTTGAGGAGATTTCTGATAGCGATCTAATCCTGCATGTTGTCGATGCTTCGCATGTCGACCCTGGTTCACAGATTGCAACTGTGAGGCAAGTAATCGGTGAAGTTGATGCCAGAGACATTCAGGAACTTATTGTTTTCAACAAAGTAGATCTTGTTGATGCAGATACGCTGCTAGCTCTTAGAGGACTTGAACCAAATTCTGTTTTTGTTTCATCAAGAACCGGAGAAGGTTTTGAAGAGCTACAAGAAGCTATTGCTGCAAGATTGCCAAGACCAAATGTGTCAGTAAGGGTCTTGATTCCTTACAACAGGGGAGACCTTGTTTCGCGCATGCACCTAAACTCACAAATCAACAAACTTGAGTATCAGGAAACAGGTACCTACATTGATGCATTAGTGAGACCGGACATTGCCAGCGAGCTAGAGCAGTTTAAGGTTTAGACCTTACGCAAAACAGTTACTACGATTCCCATAATCTCGGCATGTGTGCCGTCGATAGGCTCATAGTTTCTGTTCTGAGGCAATAGCCAGACCTGGCCATCTCTGTTTCTAAAAGTCTTTACTGTTGCTTCTCCGTCGAGAAGAGCCGCAACGATATCTCCATTGTTGGCAGTCTTCTGCTGACGAACAACAACCCAGTCGCCATCGCAGATGGCAGCTTCTTCCATTGAAGGTCCTTTGACCTTCAGCATGAAAAGCTCACCAGAGCCAACAAGTGACTTAGGCAATGGGAAAATCTCTTCTACGTTCTGATCTGCTGTGATTGGGTAACCAGCAGCGATACTTCCGACCATAGGTACCATCGCGGTTGCAGCCATAGGGATGCTGCTATCTGATTCAATGCTGTCTGCATCGTCCCAGCCCTCAGGAGCGATCAGGACTTCAACGTTCCTAGACAGGTTGTCCTGACGTCTGATGTAGCCCTTCTCCTCTAGGTTGTCCAGCTGGTATGACACGCTAGCCACAGAACTAAGGCCAACGCCCTCAGCTATCTCTCGCATTGAAGGAACAATGCCTGATCGGGCTTTACTTTGAAGAATTACCTGCAGGATTGCCTTCTGAGTCTCCGTCAAAGAATCGGTGCTCTTGCGTGTCATGAGGTGCCTTTCTTGCCCTAATTGAAGCGGATTTAGGGTCGTGTCGGTGGTTGCCAGTTGAATCTCTAATAAGGCAACTGCAATCAATGTATTTCAAAAGTAGTAAATAATCAAACACATTTTCGGAAAAATGGCAAATATTCTTGACTTTTTTCGAATATAAGTCGTAATCTTGTTCGTATTAGAACAAATGTTCGGAGAAAGGTTCCAAATGTCAGCTCAGATTATCGAGTTCCCGATGAATAGAGTCCGCCCTGCTCAGCAGGTCAGGAGACCAGTTGGCTCAAGCAGTGGCTACCTATGTGTCACGCCCAGTGGCAATCGCCAGAGCGGTTCTTGGCTGGACACTGATTCTCGTTATTGCAGGAGCGCTCTTGTCTGGATTTGGTAAGCAGGGTCAATCTGCTCAGGCTGTTGACTCCAGCTCAGTTTCAACAGCAACAGTTGATTTTGAATATGTGACCGTAATGCCTGGCGATAGCCTTTGGGGCATCGCTGAACAGTACGCACCAGATGTTGATCCACGTGACTTCATTGCTGACATTGTGGCTTTGAACAACTTGAGTGATTCAGTTGTGGACGCTGGTATGCGACTGGCTCTACCAAAGAACTAACAATTCTTCTGTTGAGGTTAGTAACCTTGACTAATGACTGAGTTAAGCGATCTTCCAATCAGAGATAGCCTTCGTGGCCGAACTCCATATGGAGCTCCTCAGTTGCATGTGCCAATTGCCCTGAACGTAAACGAAAACACTCATGAAATATCTGAGGACATCCTTGTAGACATCATTCAAAGAATCGCTGTTTCGCTCAAGGACATCAACAGATACCCAGATCGAGAGTTCACAGCACTTCGAGAACAATTAGCCACCTATGTTGGTCACGGTATGCAGGCAGATAACATCTGGGCTGCTAATGGTTCAAATGAGATCCTGCAGCAGATGTTCATGGCATTCGGTGGACCAGGCCGAAAAGCAATAAGTTTCAGCCCGACATACAGCATGTATTCACTGATCGCTCAGTCAACAGACACTGAGTATGTTGAAGTTCCTCGCCTAGATAGGTACGAGCTTGATGCTGAGTTAGTCACAAAAGCAATTTCTGAGCACAACCCAGACATAGTTTTGATTTGCTCTCCGAACAATCCAACAGGAACCCCTGTGGCAATTGAAGTGATTGAAGCTGCCTATGCTGCTACAAACGGCGTTGTTGTTGTGGACGAGGCCTACTCAGAATTTTCACTGAATGAAAATAGTGCTTTGACTTTGTTAGAGGGAAGACCTCGACTTGTAGTTAGTAAAACAATGTCTAAGGCATTTGCTTTTGCTGGTGCACGACTTGGTTACCTAGCGGCAGACCCAGCCATTTGCGATGCAATGCGTTTAGTTAGATTGCCGTATCACTTGAGTGCGCTCACTCAAGCTGCTGCTGAAGCTGCACTTTCACACAGTTCTGAAATGCTCGCGACTGTTGCGGACATTAGAGACCAAAGAGATCGCCTTTATGTAGCTTTGCAGGATTTAGGGCTTGACCCGTATGTAAGCGATGCAAACTTTGTTCTAGTTGGCGGAATAGAGACTCCTTCTAAAACTTGGCAGGACCTTCTAGATCGTGGGATCTTGGTTAGAGATATTGGTATTCCGAATACATTGAGAATCACTGCCGGTACAGAAGCTGAGACAACGGCGGTTATTGATGCACTTACCGAACTTCTAGGTGCCAAGTAGAATTGGCTTAGTTGCCATTGAAGTCAAGTTAGTTTTTATTCCATAAATTTGAAAGGCAATCACTATGAACAGAGTTGCAGCAATCGAAAGAAAGACCAGTGAGTCTTCTGTAAAGCTGAGCCTAGATCTAGACGGCACAGGAAAGTCAAACATCTCGACTACTGTTCCATTCTTTGATCACCTGCTGACTGCTTTTTCCAAGCACTCAATGATTGACCTGAATGTTGAATCAAGCGGTGACACAGACATTGACATTCACCACACCGTTGAAGACACAGCAATTGTTTTGGGCCAGGCCATCAAACAAGCACTAGGTGACAAGAATTCAATCTCTAGATTTGGCGATGCAACCGTACCTCTAGATGAAGCATTGGTTAGAGCAGTTGTTGACTTATCCGGCAGACCATTTCTTTCACACACAGGCGAACCTGCTGGATTTGAAATGCACCTAATCGGAGGGCACTTCACTGGCTCAATGGTTCGTCACGTATTTGAAGCTATCTGCCTAAATGCTGATATGACTGTTCACATTAACGTACTGGACGGAAGAGACCCTCACCACGTTGCAGAGACTGAGTTCAAGGCATTCGCTAGAGCTCTTCGCAAGGCTGTTGAGAAAGATCCTAGGGCTGTTGGAATTCCTTCAACCAAGGGAACTTTGTGATCAGTCCCAAAATCGTTGTTTTAGATTTCGGAAGTGGCAACATTCATTCTGTTGTTAGTGCTTTTGAACAAGTAGGCGCCAAGGTTGAAGTAACAGCTGATCGAGCGTCGTCCTTATCCGCAGATGGCTTAGTCATTCCTGGTGTTGGCGCCTTCGCAACCGTCATGGAACAACTCAATGCAGTTGGTGGAGCTGGAATTGTTGATCAACGACTAGCAGCTGGTAAAGCTGTCTTCGGGATTTGCGTTGGATTGCAAGTGATGTTTGAAACAGGCACCGAGCACGGAGTTGAAACTGAAGGGTTAGGCCAGTGGCCGGGATCCATCACCAAACTGGATGCACCTACTCTTCCTCACATTGGTTGGAACGATGTCGATGTTCCAAGCGGATCAAAACTCTTCGAAGGTCTTGAAGATGAGCAGTTCTATTTTGTTCATTCTTATGGAGCAGCTACTTTTGCTTTAGAAGAAGAGACCGCCTTCGAAAAACCAACTGTTTCTTGGTCTGAGTATGGATCAAGATTCGTTGCAGCTGTGGAAAATGGTCCACTATCCGCCACCCAATTTCATCCAGAGAAGTCTGGGAAAGCCGGCTTAACTCTTTTGAGCAACTGGCTCAAGAATCTGTAAAGGAAAACATTTTGAGCGATAAATTAATTCTTCTGCCAGCAGTTGATGTTGCCGATGGCAAAGCCGTAAGACTCAGTCAAGGCGTTGCTGGAAGTGAAACCGATTACGGTTCACCACTTGATGCAGCTCAGGTTTTTATCGATGCAGGTGCAGAGTGGATTCATTTGGTTGACCTAGACGCAGCTTTCTCGCGTGGTGAGAACAGAGCAATTATTCGTGAAGTAGTTGCAAACAGTAAGCACGTAAAAATTGAGCTAAGCGGAGGCATCAGAGATACTGCTTCTTTAGAAGCAGCACTTGATGCAGGAGCGGAACGAGTTAATCTTGGAACCGCTGCCTTGGAGAATCCAGACTGGACCGCAGAGGTTATTGCAATGTATGGCGACAAGATTGCTGTTGGTTTGGATGTCAGAGGAACCACTCTTGCTGCACGCGGTTGGACTGAAGATGGTGGAGATCTCTTTGAAGTTCTAGAGAGATTAGAGCAAGCAGGTTGTCCAAGATATGTTGTTACAGATGTGACTAAAGATGGAATGCTGTTGGGTCCAAACATCGACATGCTAAAAGAAGTTATGCAGAGAACCGACAAGCCAGTTATTGCCTCGGGTGGAATTTCTTCTCTCGAAGATTTAGAAAAGTTGAGAGCACTGGTTCCACTTGGTCTTGAAGGAGCAATTCTTGGAAAGTCTCTCTATGCAGGCAAGTTCACCTTGGAGCAAGCGTTGAAAGTTGCTGGTGAGTAGTGTCCGAAGCTGAAACTTCAAAATTCACCGACTCCGCAGGTGTGCCTTGGGCCGGTAGAAGTTTTGATATCAATCCATACAGTGGCGACAACGGTGAAGCCGATCCGAATCTGATTGAGACACTTGCCAAATTTCGTGGGGGAGAAGTAGGAGCAGAGCAAGTTCTATCTGCCATCGGTCAGGCAAGACTTCTCATACCTCTGATTGCAAATCTAGGTGAGAGTGGAGAAGGAGCACACGGGCATCAGGTTGATAAAAGTGCAGATCTTTCGATTGTCACCGTGCTCACTCCCGATAACCAAAGAGCACTTCCTGTATTTAGTTCAGTAGCGGCAATGAATCACTGGAACCCAGAGGCTAGACCAGTTCCTAATGACGGACGCAAGGTTGCCCTAGCAGCTGCCAGCGAAGGAAATACTCGATTGGTCTTAGACCCGATGAGCGAAACAGAATTTGTTGTCAGACGTCCCGGAATTGCAGCAATTGCCCAGGATTTGCCTTGGGTTGTGCCTGCAAACAACCCACAAGTGGTTGATTTCATCAATAGCGTTTTAGGTGAGGTGGGCCAAGTTGAGAGCTTCACATTGGTCGAAGGAGACCCAACCTGCAAGTTATTGGGCCAAGAACTGCTTGTAGTTCTCTATTTAGAGCCTGGTTTGACTGAAATACAGCTCAAATCCCTTGAAGAAGACTTTTTTGCCAAAATAGCTAGCTCAGAGCAGTTTGTTGAGCTTGTTGACTCCGTTGGAGTCAAATTTCTACAGGCTAGCTAACTGGACCGGTGAATTTCTCACCGGGACCCTTACCTGGCTCATCCTTGATTACGGATGCTTCTCTGAAGGCAAGTTGAAGGCTGCGAAGCCCGTCTCTTAGCGGTCTAGCGTGGTGATCGCCTAGGTCAGGAGCTGAAGCTGTTAGTAGTCCAGCAAGCGAGTTGATTAGCTTTCTAGCCTCATCAAGGTCACCTTTATAGCCATTTTCAGCTAGTCCCACCTGGACAGCAGCGGCACTCATCAGATGCACTGCGGTAGCAGTAATGACCTCAACGGCGGGGACTTCTTCAAGTTCACGCATTGCTTGTGATTCAAAATCTTCTGACATTTCGGGCTTCACTTTCGGATGTGTTCTCTGCTAGGCTAACCCATGGCTCTGAAGATCTATGGTCTTCAGTCAGAAGTGGATTCATTTCCCACCCGCGTCTACCGACTTATTAGGTTGCCGGGTAAGCTTTGAACTTTTCAGTTCTGCGCGTTGGCAAGAAGATTCTTGTCCCTACGTGGCCATCAAGTCACGTCAAAAGGAGCAGCAGA
This sequence comes from Actinomycetota bacterium, assembly GCA_041171365.1. Taxonomy (GTDB): domain Bacteria; phylum Actinomycetota; class Actinomycetes; order Actinomycetales; family Microbacteriaceae; genus Rhodoluna. Next base: position 13,536 of record JBEDLY010000005.1, read on the forward strand.
TCAGCGACCCGCGTATCAACGAACGAATCCGTGTACCAGAGGTACGCCTAGTTGGCCCTAACGGAGAGCAACTTGGCATCATCAAAATCGAAGAAGCACTGCGTATGGCGCAGGAAGTGGACCTTGATTTGGTAGAAGTTTCACCAAACTCAGCACCACCGGTTTGTAAGCTTATGGATTTCGGAAAGTTCAAATACGAAGCAGCCCAGAAGATTCGTGAAGCGAGAAAGAACCAGACAAACACTGTCATCAAGACTGTTCGTTTTGGTTTGAAAATCGATGATCACGACTATGGCACTAAAAAAGGTCAGATCGAACGCTTCTTGAAGGCTGGCGACAAGGTCAAAGTGATGGTCGTCTTCCGTGGCCGTGAGCAATCACGTCCGGAGATGGGTGTCAAGTTGTTGCAGAAAGTAGCTGAAGAAGTTACTGAGTCAGGTGTTGTTGAGTCGAGTCCATCGGCAGATGGCAGAAGCTTGGTAATGGTTATCGCTCCACTACGTAACAAGGCGGATGCGAAAGCTGATGCTAAGCGAGCAGCAGACAAGAAGGCGAAAGCTGAAGTATCTGCAACCACTGAGACCGAAACTAAGGATTCTGCGGCTGAAACCGCAGACTAGAAAAACAGGAGAGAAGTTATGCCAAAGCAGAAGACCCACTCTGGAGCGAAGAAGCGCTTCCGTTTCACAGGTAGCGGAAAGTTGATGAAGCAGCAGATCAACATGCGTCACAACCTTGAGCACAAGTCATCAAGACGCACCCGTCGTCTTAACCAAGACCAGCTTGTAAGCAAAGCTGATTTCAAGACCATCAAGAAGCAGCTCGGCCACTAGTCCAAGCACATTCAGAATTTATTTAGGAGAAACTAATGGCAAGAGTAAAAAACGCAGTAAACGCGTTGAAGAAGCGTCGTACAGCACTTGAGCGTGCAAAGGGTTACCGCGGTCAGCGTTCACGCCTATACCGTATGGCAAAGCAGCAGGTTCTGCACTCCCTGGTCTATGCATACAACGACCGTCGCGACAAGAAGGGTAACTTCCGTCGTCTATGGATTCAGAGAATCAACGCTGCATCACGTGCGAATGGCCTAACCTACAACCGTCTAATCCAGGGTCTAAACCTTGCAGGCGTTGCAGTTGACCGTCGTATCTTGGCAGATCTAGCAGTAAACGAGCCAAAGGCATTCGCCTCATTGGTAGCTACTGCTAAGTCAGCACTGCCAGCGGACACATCAGCTCCGAAGGTTAAATAACCCAAGTGCTGATTGATCCCAAAGCCGCTAAGGTTCGTGGGGTTGCCAAGCTAGTAAAGAAAGAAGCCCGTCGTGAGACCGGGCTCTTTCTGCTTGAGGGACCACAAGGTTTCCGCGAGGCACTCGAAAGACCGAAACTAGTTCTCGAAGCTTTTGCTACCGAGGAGGCTTTGGCACGCCATGATGATCTGTTTGCAAAAGCTAAGGCATCACGCATTGAAGTTCAGATCGTTAGCGATGCAGTCCTAGCTGCACTTAGCGACACCAACACCCCTCAAGGTGTAGTTGCTGTTTGCCACCAGTTCGATGTGTCTCTTGAAGATGTAATTGCAACTAAGCCAAAGCTGGTTGCCTTACTTTCTCAAATTAGAGACCCAGGTAATGCTGGAACTGTGCTTAGAGCGGCTGATGCTGCAGGAGCAGATGCGGTTATCTTCACAGCAGGAAGTGTTGATATCTACAACACCAAGGTAGTTCGATCAACTACTGGTTCTATGTTCCACCTACCGTTCGTAGTTGATGTTGACATCAATGAGGCTGTTGAAGCTTTGAAGGCTGCTGGCATTCAGGTTCTAGCTGCAGATGCCTCAGGTCACTCTTTGCCTGAATTAGCCAAGGATGGCAGTTTGAATGAGCCAACAGCTTGGATGTTTGGCAACGAGGCTTGGGGCTTTGAGCCTGAAATCTTGAAGCTGGCTGATCGAGTTGTTGCAGTTCCTATTTATGGAGCTGCCGAGTCTCTAAACCTAGCCACTGCGGCTAGCGTTTGCCTCTACTCATCAGCATTTCAGCAGAACTCAGCAAGTAGCTAAGCACTAATAAAAACATCAGTAGATATACTTGAGGTCTAATGTCAGAGAACGCAGAAATCACCAAAGCAGCAGTCGATGCTGTTGTTTCTGACGCTCTGAAGCTCATTTCAGGAGCTACCGACCTTGCTTCATTGAAGGCAATTAGATCCACAGCCGTTGGTGAAAACTCTGGCATTACTAAGTTGAGCTCTCTCATGGGAAAGCTTCCTGGAGACAAAAAGGCAGATGCTGGAAAGCTAATCACTGCAGCCAGAGCAGAGTTGAATGCTGCTTTTGCTACAGCTGAAGCGGCTTTTTATCAGGCTGAACAAAACGAGAAGTTAGTTCAAGAGAGTGTTGATGTAACGGCTGCTCCAATGACTCAGGCTTTGGGAGCAAGACACCCACTTTCTCTATTGCAGGATGAGATTTCTGATGTATTCATCGGGATGGGTTGGGAAATTGCAGAAGGTCCAGAAGTTGAAAGCGAGTGGTTCAACTTTGATGCGTTGAACTTCGACGCAGATCACCCAGCTCGTGCGATGCAAGATACGTTTTTTGTTGAGCCGGTTGAAGCACACCTAGTTTTGAGAACACACACTTCACCTGTTCAGGTCAGATCTCTTCTAGAGCGAGACCTTCCTGTTTATGTTCTTTGTCCAGGTCGTGTATTTAGAACCGATGAACTTGATGCAACTCACACCCCTGTGTTCCACCAGGTTGAAGGTCTTGCCGTTGATAAAGGTCTAACCATGGCTGATCTCAAGGGAACCCTTGAACACTTTGCTCGAATCATGTTTGGTCCTGATGCCAAGATTCGCCTACGTCCATCATTCTTTCCGTTCACTGAACCATCTGCTGAATTAGATGTTTGGCATCCAGGTGCTAAGGGCGGTGCTCGCTGGGTTGAATGGGGTGGCTGCGGAATGGTGAACCCAAACGTTTTGCTTGCAGCAGGAATTGATCCAGAAGTTTATTCAGGATTTGCTTTTGGTATGGGAATTGAAAGAACTCTCATGTTCAGAAACGATGTCAAAGACATGCACGACATGGTTGAAGCTGATGTTAGATTCTCAAAGCAGTTCGGGGTGGTGCTCTAATGCGCGTCCCATTGGCATGGCTAGCTGAGTTTGTAGAGCTCCCGAAGGATTCAAATGCTGACTCAGTTATGGCTGAACTGGTTAAGGTCGGTTTGGAAGAAGAGGGTTCTCACGGTTACGGACTAGTAGGTCCAATCGTGGTTGGCCAGGTTCTTGAATTTGTTGAAGAAGAACAATCCAATGGAAAAACTATCCGTTGGTGCCAGGTAAGAGTTGCCCCTGCAGGCAAGAAAGCTGGCGACGGTGGGGAAGATGTTCGCGGAATTGTCTGTGGAGCTAGAAATTTTGAGGTCAACGACAAGGTTGTAGTGACACTTCCTGGCGCGGTTCTTCCGGGGGATTTCAAGATCGCTGCCAGATCTACCTACGGCCACGTAAGTGATGGAATGCTTGCCTCTGCTCGTGAGTTGGGGCTAAGCGATGACCACGAAGGAATTCTTCGTTTAGTTACGCTAGGTCTTGACCCTGAAGTTGGCACGGATGCACTTGCTCTTCTTTCTTTGGATGATGAAGCAGCCGAAGTAAATGTAACCCCTGATCGAGGATATTGTTTTTCAATCCGAGGCATTGCTAGAGAGTATGCTCATGCAACCGGAGCTAAGTTCACGGACCCGATTGATTCCGTCAAACCTGTTCACGGTGAAGGCTTCAAGGTTGAAATCAAAGACGCAGCACCTATTCGTGGACGTGTTGGCTCAACAAAATTTGTCATAAGGTCAGCAAGTAACATCAATGCTTCTGCTCCAACTCCTGCTTGGATGCTTTCACGATTGAAGCTTGCTGGCATGAGATCTATTTCTATTGTCGTAGACATTACAAACTACGTCATGCTTGAAATGGGCCAACCGATTCACGCGTACGATGCTGCAAAACTTCAGGGTTCAATAACTGTCAGAAGAGCAAATGAAAAAGAGACCATCGTTACTCTAGATGGTCAAACAAGAACTTTGCACTCAGAAGATTTAGTTATCGCTGATGCTTCCGGAGCGATTGGTATCGCTGGTGTTATGGGTGGAGAAAGCACTGAGGTTAGTGCAACTACAACTTCTGTGTTGATTGAGTCTGCAAACTTCGATGGTGTTTCTATTGCTAGATCTGCTCGCAGACACAAACTTCCAAGCGAAGCATCAAAGAGATTCGAGCGTGGAGTTGACCCTAGAGTTGCCGAGTATGCAGCTGCCAGAGCAATTGCACTACTAGAAGAATATGCAGGAGCAACTGCTGATTCTCTTGGTTGCTACTTGGATAACTCTGTAAGCCAGGTAACTGTTTTCTTGCCTGAAGGCTTCGCTTCTTCTCTAACCGGTGTTGATTACACAGCTGAAGAAATTACATCCACTCTTAATGAAATCGGTTGTGTGGTTGCAACTGTTGATGGCGGCTACGAAGTAATCGTTCCGAGTTGGAGACCGGACATCACTCACAAGACCGACTTGGTGGAAGAAGTAGCTCGCATTACTGGCTATGACCGAATTCCTTCAAGATTGCCTGTAGCTCCTCCAGGTAGAGGTTTGACTAAGACTCAGAAGTTGAAGCGTGCAGTTGTGAACCACCTAGCTGCCACCGGTCACGTTGAGGTACTGACCTACCCATTCCTAAAGCCTGAGCAGAACTCAAGTTTCTTTGATGAATCTGTTTCTCGAGTAACTCTTGCGAACGCGATGCAAGAAGACGTAAATGAGATGCGCCTAAGCATGATTCCTGGTCTTATCGATGCGGCTAAGCGAAATGTTTCTAGAACACTGACTGATCTTTCAATCTATGAAGTTGGTTTGGTTTTCAAGCCAGCTCAGTCAAACGCAGATGTGACATTGCCAAATGGAACATCTTTGCCAAGTGCCAAGGACTTAGACGCATTGCACGCAAGTGTTCCTCAACAGCCACTTTCTCTGGGGGCGCTATTCATAGGAAACCGCATCGCAGAGCAGGTTGGTCGTAAGCCTGTTCGTTCTGGCTATGCAGATGCTATTCAGGCCGCTCGCATTGCTTTTCACGCTGTTGGTTTAGAGCTGGAACTTGTGCAGGCATCACCACTTGGTTTCCACCCAGGGAGAACTGCTGAACTTAAGGTTCGTGGAACTGATGTTTCAGTTGGGTATGCCGGTGAGCTTCACCCAGAAGTAGCTCTAGCAAATGATCTGCCTAGACAGGTCGGCGCAATGGAAATTAATCTTGAGGTACTTTTCGCCAATGCTCCTGAACTTATTCAGGCTGGTTCTTTGGACACCTATCCAGCGGCCACTCAAGATCTTTCACTGGTGATTGATGAAAACGTTCCTGCAGGACAGGTTCTAGAAGTTCTTGCTCAATCAGCAGGCGAGCTCTTAGAGGAAATAGTTTTAGTTGATGATTATCGTGGCAGCAACCTAGAGCAAGGGAAGAAATCTCTTACCTTTGCTTTGAGGTTCAGAGCTACTGATCGAACCTTGACTCAGGTCGAGGCTACGCAAGCCAGAGACAATGCTGTCTCAGCGGCTAATGCCAAATTTGGCGCAACAATCAGAGCGTAGGTATCCCATGAAACTAAAGGTAGCCATCTCAGGTGCCAGTGGGTATGTCGGAGGAGAGTTAGCTCGTCTTCTAGAAAAACATCCGAATGTTGAACTTGTTACCGTCACTGGAAACAGCAGTGTTGGTCAAACACTTGGGTCACTCAATCCTGATCTAGTTCAATACTCAGATCTAGTTTTTGTCGAAAACAACAAGGAAAACCTAGCTGGGCACGACGTAGTTTTCCTTGCACTACCTCACACCCAATCGGCAGAAGTTGCTACCTGGTTATCAGAAGACGTTTTAGTTCTAGACTGCGGAGCAGATTTCAGATTGGAATCTGCAGAGGCTTTCGAGAGGTTCTACAAAACCAAACATGCTGGCACTTGGGCTTACGGAATGCCTGAGCTACTTAGAGCAGGTAAAACTAAACAACGCGATCTACTGATTGGGCAAAAGAGAATTGCAGTTCCTGGTTGTAATGCCACTGCAATGACTTTGGCCTATGCACCTCTACTCAGTGATAACTTGGTTGATCCTTCAGATTTGGTGGCAACTCTTTCCGTTGGCACAAGTGGTGCAGGACGAAACGCAGAAGTGAATCAGGGAGAACTTTTGGCTTCGGCTTTTGCATATCAGGTTGGCGGAATACACCGTCACATACCTGAAGTTGAGCAGAATCTGAATCGCGTTTCTACATCAAAAGTTTCTCTAACCTTCACACCTGTTTTGGTTCCAATGTTTAGAGGAATACTCGCTGTGAACACAGCAAGGGTTTTAGATGGGGTAACCCTTCAGGCTGTGAGAGATTCTTTTGAAACGGCTTATGGTTCAGAGCAGTTTATTGAGATTCTGCCTCAAGGCCAATTCCCTGACACCGCAAATGTTGAATTGAAGAACAAGATTCAGATCGGTATCGCTCTTGATGAAAACACTCGTCGTGTGACAGTCATCTCAGCCATCGACAATCTAGTTAAGGGAACTGCTGGAGCTGCTATCCAGAGTATGAACATCGCTCTTGGTTTGGTTGAGGAAACGGGAATTGTTGAGGGGGATCACCATGATTAAGTCCGACTCCACCAATCTTGATTTAGCCAGAATCAAGGCACAGACTCTAATTGAATCTGCTCCTTGGATTAGAGGGTTCCAAGACAAGATCATCGTTGTTAAATTTGGTGGCAACGCCATGGTGGATGAGCAGTTACAGCAAGCATTTGCTGAGGATATTGCCTATCTAAACCTTGTTGGAATCAAAGCTGTCGTGGTGCACGGCGGTGGCCCACAGATCACATCACGTTTATCTGAACTTGGACTGAAGAGCGAATTCATTGATGGCTTACGAGTCACTCAATTAGAAGCAATCTCAGTTATTAGGGACGTTCTGATGCAGGAGATAAGTGAACCACTGGTCAAGATGATTGAAATTGCAGGAGCGAAGGCGGCGGCATTCAATGGTGAGACTGAGGGGCTCTTCAGTGCTCAGATCACCCGCCCTGATCTAGGTCTTGTGGGTGAAGTTGTTTCTGTGGATGCATCAGTAATTACACGCTCGCTAGAGGCAGGTTTGATTCCTGTTATCTCTACAGTTGCACCTGATAGTTCAGGTCAACTAGTGAATGTGAATGCAGATTTGGCAGCTTCATCATTAGCAATTGCATTGCAGGCAGAAAAGCTAGTGGTGCTTACAGACGTCCCAGGGCTTTATAGTGACTGGCCTAATCGAGACTCATTAGTTAGTGAACTAAGTGCAAGTGAGTTGCAAGAAATGCTTCCTGATCTTGAATCAGGAATGATTCCAAAGATGCAGGCATGTTTGAACGCTGTCAACGGTGGGGTTTCAAAATCTCACATTATTGATGGCAGAATTCCACACAGTGTTCTGCTGGAAATTTTCACCCCGTCAGGTATCGGCACGTTAGTTGTTACATAGGTAATGAAGAGAAGGATTAGCAGATGACTAGACATTTTTTGAGAGATGACGATATTTCTCCTGCGGAACAAAAAGAGATTCTCAATCTTGCTCTCGAGCTCAAAGCAAGCCCTTACTCTCGCAAAGTGTTTGCAGGGCCTAAGACGGTTGCTGTGATATTCGATAAGACCTCCACTAGAACTAGAGTTTCTTTCGCCGTTGGAATTAGCGACCTAGGGGGAGTGCCTCTAATCATTGATTCTCAAGGAAGTCAGATGGGGGCAAAAGAATCTGTTGCTGACACTGCTCGAGTTCTAGAAAGACAAGTCGCTCAAATCGTTTGGCGCACATACGCTCAGGCTGGCTTAGAGGAAATGGCAGAGTACTCAAAGGTTCCAGTCATCAATGCTCTAAGTGATGAGTTCCACCCATGTCAGCTACTTGCTGATCTGCTCACAATCCAAGAGCACAAGGGAAAACTTGCTGGGTTGAAACTTGTTTACGTTGGCGATGGAAACAACATGGCCAACTCCTACCTATTGGCTGGGGCAATGGCCGGAATGCATGTTGTAGCTGTGACTCCAGAGAAGTATGCACCCGCATCAGATGTAGTTGCGAAAGCGGCAGAAATTGCAACTGCCACTGGTGGTTCGGTTTCTGTTAGCTCCGACCCATCGTTAGCTGCCGTTGGTGCGGATGTGTTGGCTACTGATACTTGGGTCTCCATGGGACAAGAGGCAGAGAAGGCTCAGAGAGTTCAAGACTTCGCTGGCTTCACTATCGATTCAGCTCTTCTGAGTGTTGCAAACTCTGATGCGATTGTTTTGCACTGCCTTCCTGCATACAGGGGATACGAAATTAGTGCTGAAGTTCTAGATGGCCCACAAGCGGTGATCTGGGATGAAGCAGAGAACCGTCTTCATGCACAAAAAGCCCTAATGGTATGGCTTGATGAGCGTGCCAAGTAAAATCAAAGTAATCCCAATGACGTTTGTTGTTGAGAGCATTTAAGGAGTAATGATGTCAGAACGCGTAGTGCTTGCCTATTCAGGTGGTTTGGATACCTCTGTTGGTATTGGTTGGCTGAAAGAAGCCACGGGCAAGGAAGTTGTCGCACTGGCAATTGACGTTGGCCAGGGTGGAGAAGACATGGACGCCATTCGCCAACGTGCTTTGGACTGTGGAGCGGTAGAGGCCATCGTTATTGATGCGAAGGCTGAATTTGCTGACGACTATCTAATGCCAGCTCTAAAAGCTAATGCCCTGTATCAGAAGCGATACCCTCTGGTGTCTGCTCTATCTAGACCTCTAATCGGTAAGCACCTAGCTAGTGTTGCAAGGAAACTTGGAGCAGATAGCGTTGCCCACGGTTGCACAGGTAAAGGTAACGACCAGGTTCGTTTCGAAGCCGCAGTTGCTGCTATTGCCCCTGAGTTGAAGTCAATTGCTCCAATTCGTGACCTGGCTCTAACTAGAGACAAGGCAATCGAGTTTGCTGAGAAGAACAACCTTCCTATTGCTCAGAACAAGAAGTCACCTTACTCAGTTGACCAGAACGTTTGGGGAAGAGCTGTGGAGACTGGATTCCTAGAAGACCCTTGGAATGCACCAATTGAAGATCTCTATTCATACACTCAAGACCCAGATGTCTTTCGTGAAGCAACTGAGGTAACTATTCGTTTTGAAGCTGGTATTCCAGTTGCAATTGATGGAGTTAGATACTCAGCCATTGACTTGATTCAGAAGATGAATGATCTAGCTGGTGCTCACGGTGTTGGTCGTATTGACATTGTTGAAGACAGACTTGTTGGTATCAAGAGTCGTGAGATCTATGAGTCACCTGCAGGTATCGCATTGATTGCAGCCCACGAAGAATTAGAGAACCTAACTCTTGAGCGTGATGTGAACAGATTCAAGCGCGGCATTGAAGCTCGTTGGGCTGATCTTGTTTATGAAGGACTTTGGTTCTCAGGACTAAAGCAATCTCTGGATGTATTTATCGATCACACCCAAGAGCATGTCACCGGTGATGTTCGCCTAAAGATGCAGGGTGGTAGAGCAGTTGTTACTGGTCGCAAGTCAGAAGAGTCTCTGTATGACTTCAGCTTGGCAACTTATGACACTGGCGATACTTTTGACCAGTCTTTGGCTAAGGGCTTCATTGAGCTCTGGGCGCTACCTAGCAAGATTGCCTCAAGAAGAGATTCGAATAGGAAAAAGTAGTCATGTCTGAATCGTCTTCATTATGGGGTGGCAGATTCTCAGGTGCTACCAATGATGCTGTAGCTGCTTTGAGTCGCTCAATTCATTTTGACTGGCGCTTAGCACCTTATGACATCAAGGGAACTCGAGCCCACTTGCTTGCTCTAAGAGCAGCTGGCTATCTGGCCGAGGCAGAGCTTGTCAAACTTGATAAGGCATTAGTTGAACTCGATAAGAGGGTTACCTCTGGGATGTTCACTGCCAAGCCAGCAGATGAAGATGTTCACAGCGCTCTTGAGCGCGGTCTTATTGAAATGGTTGGACCAGAGCTTGGTGGAAAGGTCAGAGCTGGAAGATCTAGAAATGATCAGATTGCAACTCTGATTCGTATTTATCTTCTGGATCAGGCTTCATTGATTCGAAGTGAAGTGCTACAGCTCATTGATGTGTTGACCACACTTGCTCAGGAGCACCTGAGCGAGCCTATGCCAGGACGTACACACTTCCAGCATGCTCAACCTGTTCTGCTATCTCATCACCTGCTAGCCCATGTCTGGCCGCTTGTTCGAGACCTTGAGAGATTAGCTCAATGGAAAGAAAGAGCATCTTTTTCACCATATGGTGCAGGGGCATTAGCTGGAACATCACTGGAACTTGACCCAAACATTGTTTCTGATGCACTTGGTCTTACTGCACCGATGGCTAACTCGATGGATGCGACCTCATCAAGAGATGTTGTTGCAGAGTTCGCTTTTATCGGAACGCTCATTTCGATTAACCTCTCTCGATTCGCAGAAGAAATCATTATTTGGGCTAGCGCTGAATTCAACTATGTGAAACTTGCTGATGCATTCTCGACAGGCTCGTCAATCATGCCTCAAAAGAAGAACCCAGATGTCGCTGAACTTACAAGAGGAAAGACTGGTCGAATCATCGGTGACCTGACAGGTCTTCTTTCGACTCTGAAAGCTCTGCCACTGTCATACAACAGAGATCTTCAAGAAGATAAAGAACCAGTTTTTGATATCGCGGACACTTTGCTTTTGATTCTTCCTGCATTCACCGGAATGGTCGCCACGATGGAGTTCAACACCGCACGCATGGAAGAACTTTCCTCAGCAGGTTATTCATTGGCAACTGACGTTGCTGAATGGCTAGTCAAGCAGCGAGTCCCATTCAGGGAAGCTCATGAGATCACTGGAAAACTAGTGGCTTTCGCAGAGAGCAATGAATTGGAATTGAGCGAGGTCTCTGATGTCGAGTTTGCTTCTATTAGTAAACATCTGACACCTGAGGTTAGGGAAGTGTTGACTGTTGCTGGATCAATTCGTTCTAGAACCGGCACCGGAGGAACCGCTGTGCCTAGAGTCCTAGATCAGATCAGTGCATTGCGTAAAATGGTGCCTAGCGAAAACAGATAGGTTTTACTCATGGCAACAAGCGATGCACTTGCACAACAGAGTAATGACGCCAGCTTTTCCGATGTTTGGGAAGAACTGAAGTGGCGTGGTCTTGTTGCAATTTCTACTGATGAAAAAGAACTCCAGAGTGCTCTGAAGTCCTCATCGCTTACTTTCTACTGTGGTTTTGATCCAACTGCTCCAAGCTTGCACCTAGGAAACCTAGTCCAACTGCTTGTCATGAGAAGGCTCCAGCTTGCAGGCCACAACCCTCTAGTTCTTATTGGTGGAGCAACTGGGCTCATTGGAGATCCAAAGCCAACTGCTGAAAGAACCCTAAACACCAAAGAGACTGTTGCGGAATGGGTCGAGAACCTCGGAGCCCAAGCTGCTCGTTTTCTTTCTTTCGATGGCTCTAATGGAGCCAAGCTTGTAAACAACCTGGACTGGACGGCTCCTATGAGCTCCATTGACTTCCTTAGAGACATTGGTAAGCACTTCAGAGTTGGAAAAATGCTCAGCAAGGATGCAGTATCAGCTCGATTGAACTCAGATGCAGGTATTTCCTTTACTGAGTTCTCGTACCAGATCCTTCAGGGGATGGACTTCCTCGAGCTTTACCGCCGAAACAACTGTGTTCTTCAAGTTGGTGGCAGTGACCAATGGGGCAATTTGACTAGCGGAACTGACCTGATTCACAAAGTTGAAGGCAAGAGTGCTTTCATCCTGGCAACTCCACTGATTACTGACTCTGAAGGTAAGAAGTTCGGTAAATCAGAGGGAAACGCCATTTGGTTGGACACAGATTTGACTACACCTTACGCTTTCTACCAATTTTGGCTAAACGTCGAAGATTCAAACGCTATCAACCTGCTAAAGGTCTTCACCTTCTTGCCTAAAGCGGAGATTGATGAGCTGGAGAAGCAGCTAGTCTCAGAGCCACACCTCTAGTCTCAGAGCCACACCTAAGAGCGGCTCAGAAGAAGCTTGCCTACGAGGTGACTTCACTGGTTCATTCAGCTGCGGCCACAGAGGCAGTGATTGCTGCATCTCAGGCTTTGTTTGGCCAGGGTGAGTTAGACCAGCTAGATAAGGGCACTCTTGAAGCCGCTCTAAAGGCGTTGCCTAACGTGAAGGCGCAAATAGGTGCTGGAGTTGCAGATCTTTTGGTTGAAACAGGACTGGTAGCCAGTAACAGCGCAGGTCGTAGAGCTATCGCCGAGGGCGGGGTTTACCTCAACAACATAAGAATTGAAGATGAAAAGGCCACTCTGGAC
>JBEDLY010000006.1:0-22532 GCA_041171365.1 Actinomycetota bacterium
GTTAAGTGCAACTATTGTTTCTGCAGGAAGAGACTAAGCGTCAATTCTTTCGCGTTCAAAAGATTCAGCTTGATCAACAATGAAGTCTCTTCTTGGAGCGACTTCGTTGCCCATCAGAAGTTCAAACATTTTTTCTGCTGCAGCTAAATCATCTACCGTCACACGTCGTAGAGAGCGACTCTTGCGGTCCATAGTGGTTTCCGCGAGCTGATCAGCGTCCATCTCACCAAGACCCTTGTAGCGCTGAATAGGCTCTTGGTACTTCTTCCCCGCCTTAGATAACTTCGCAAGCAGAGCTTCTAGCTCGGGCTGTGAGTAAGTGTAGATAGTTTCGTTAGCTTTTGAACCAGGGTTAATAACAACTACTCTGTGTAGCGGTGGAACAGCTGCAAACACTCTGCCGTCTTCAACCAGTGGTCGCATGTACTTGTAGAAAAGAGTTAGAAGCAGAGTTCTAATGTGAGCACCATCAACATCAGCATCGCTCATAAGAATGATTTTTCCGTATCGGGCAGAGGCAAGATCAAAAGATCTACCTGAGCCAGCAGGTAATCGCCGCTTTTTGAACGTTGAGAATCTTTCCTCTAATTGGCAGCAGAGCTTGGAACTCGCTGTTTCTTGCAAGCTTTGCTGTTCCTAGAGCGGACTCACCCTCAACAATGATTAGTTCAGAATCAAACGTATCTTGAGTTCTGCAGTCAACCAGTTTGGTTGGAAGTGATGAAGACTCGAGAGCTGTTTTTCTACGTTGCGTTTCTTTGTGTGTTCTTGCAGAGATTCGAGACTTCATCTCGTTGACTACTTTTTCAAGAACCAGGGCTGTCTGAGCCTTATCTTCACGCTTTGAAGAATTGAATCGATCAGTTAGTGCCTTTGCAACAACGTTTGAGACAATGTTCTTGATAGCAGGTGTTCCAAGAATTTCTTTGGTCTGTCCTTCGAATTGCGGTTCAGCGATTCGAACAGTGACCACTGCAGTTAGACCTGCTGTGACGTCTTCTTTTTCAATCTTGTCGTTACCCAGTTTGAATTTTCTAGAGTTGGCATCCGCCTGTGCTCTTAGAACCTTTAGAAGTGCCTGCTCGAAACCTTGTAGGTGTGTTCCACCCTTAGGAGTAGCAATAATGTTTACGAAGCTTTTGATTTCTGTGTCGTAGTCAGTTCCCCAACGAACAACAACATCAACATCACATGATCGCTGAACCTCTTTTGATTCCATGTTTCCAGCTGCGTTTAGAACTGGAACGGTTTCAGAGTAAGCACCGCTTCCGCTTAGTCTCCAGACATTGCTTAGAGGAGCATCTTTGGCGAGGAAGTCTACGAACTCGACGATTCCACCTTGATATAGGAATTCGTGAACTACTGGCTTGCCAGCTCTCTCATCTGAAACTACGAGTTTTAGACCAGGAACTAGGAATGCGGTCTGTCTTGCTCGAGCGAGGATATCCTCTAGCTCAAACTCAGCACCTTTTACGAAGATCTGTGGGTCTGCCCAGAATCTAACTCTCGAACCTGTCTTGGTCTTCGCAACCTTGCCAATTTCCCTTAGTGGACTCTTGTCTTTATAAGCCTTAAAAGGGTTTGCTGGAGAGATTGGCTTCTTGTCATCAAATAGTCCGGGTGCACCTCTTTGGAAGGACATCGCCCAAGTCTTGCCGTCTCTGTCCACTTCTACATCGAGTCGCTGTGACAGTGCATTGACTACAGAGGCACCAACACCGTGCAAACCTCCAGAGGCTGCGTATGAGCCGCTTCCGAACTTACCTCCGGCGTGAAGCTTAGTGAAAACAACCTCAACACCTGAAAGGCCTGTTTTTGGCTCAATGTCGACTGGGATTCCTCGAGCAGTGTCTGAGATCTCTACGCTGCCATCTTTGTGCAGAACAATGCCAATGTGCTTTCCATATCCAGCTAGAGCTTCATCAACAGAGTTATCGATGATTTCCCATAGGCAGTGCATAAGTCCCCTGCTATCGGTTGAACCGATATACATACCTGGACGTTTACGAACCGCCTCAAGCCCTTCAAGGACGGACAGATGTCTAGCGGAATACTCGTTTGAAGGCATGCTTCAACCCTAAGCAGAACGCGCCATTTCAAGGGCTAAAGACACTCACCCAGTGAAAAACTATTCGCAGATAGCGAAATCACGGCAAATCAGGAAGAATCCGGCACCGTTCTGTGTTCTAGTAGTCATGGAGGAACTAATGGAACAGACTGAAAGCACCAACGAAGTAGTAGAAGAGACGACTAACCTGCCAGCTCTAACAGCTGCGGATCGTTGTGACGTGTGTGGAGCTCAGGCCTTCATCAGAGTAGTTCTTGCAACTGGCGATCTAGTTTTCTGTGGTCACCACGGAACCGCCAATAAAGACAAGCTGAAGCCAATTGCCATCACCTGGCAAGACGAAACAGACAAGCTTAACTAGTCTTCGAAAGCAATCTTTCGGCTCACCTCTGCGAGCTCAGCAACTTTAGAAATTGATTCAGGATGAACGCGTCCCGCGTTCTCAACTAATGAACCTAGGAACTTATCCGCAAGATCTGGATTCTTCGCAAAGACTGGACCATGAAAAAGCGTGAACAGAGAGTTTTCAACCCATCGAACTGGTTCTAGTTCTGCTTCGCTATTTACATAACCGACTATTCCGTCAACACTCTTGAATTCACTAACTCTTTCAGAGTGCTTCACAACTATTCCATCCATAGCTTCAACTAGAAGTTCGTATCCACTTGCAACTGCGATGACTCTAGTTCCTTGTTTGACAAGCTTGACTAAATTCGAAGCAAGATCAGCATCTATTTCTTGAAGCTGAGCCCATGCATCTCTTGAACCGTGGCCAAGCAGCACAACATCAAATGTTGATAAGTCAGTTGGTTTTTCAATGGCAATGACTTCAGAGGTTAGACCAAACCATTCGAGTCTCTTTTGAAGAACCATTAGGTTAGCTAAGTCACCATTGAGGTTTAGATGGCTTGGATAGAGAGCTGCTAATCGAATTACTTTAGACACGGTCCACATCCTCTGGATCGGTGAATCCAAGGTATCTACGCATTCTTCTCATGGCGTCAGCACTATAGATAACTGTCTTGATTCCATTGGTTGGACGCTCTAAGGCAAAAAATGAATCAATCGCCTGAAAATACTCTGGTTCAACACATTCAACTGGAACGTCATTGTAGGCAAGAAGCAATGCAGCATCTGCATAGTTGAAGCCACTAACGGTGTGAACTCTCTTCAAGTTTTTTAGATCAACAGTCCACATCCAGGAAGGATCATGAACGTCTCTTCCAATCGCAAAGAAAACTTGCTCTTGGTCTGAAGATAAGTTGTCGATGTTGAGCTGCATGCTTACTGGGTTTTGCACCAAAATAAATTCGCAGCGTTCGCCATTAACTTCTTTGATTTCGCCTCTAGAAAAAACTGGAGGCAATTCATCCAAGGTCTGTTTAGCAATTGCTAAGTCAAATGCTTCGCCCAAAATCTCTTTGCCTGCTGTGAGCGCAGCAAGTGCATCCATAGCGAAATGAACTCCCCTGCTTGGAAGCTCAATCTTCAAATCTTTTCCGTCAAGTGACAATTCCAATTCACGTTCTTCGAGCTTCTGAGCGCTACAAACTGTTTGAGGTGTTGGTAGTTCATTCTGGTAAGTCGGTGCATAAGTCATTGACTTACCGATTGTTGATTGAAGCTGTTTGCCTAAACCAAAGAACAATGCGTCCGGTTTGGTTTCTTCTGCAATAAGAAGACAGTTCTGGTCATCTGCGTTGAGAATTACCTTGCCGTAAGTTGCCTTGGATACTTCACTAAGTTTTTCTCTAACCAGAGCAGGGTCTACGAACCTGTCCAACTGATCTTCGAAAACATTCAAAATCACTGAAGTCTTCGGCTTTACTTTTTCAACTATCTGAGCAGCGTGACCTTCATCCATCTCCAGAATTGCGATGTCGCCCGGAACTTTTCCGAATAGGTTTGCCTGCCTAACAACTGTGCTGAAGAAACCCTGTTCAATGTTTGCAGTCGAAGGGTTGGTGAAGACTTGGAGGCCGTGAGCTCGAGCTATAGCTACGAGCATTTTGGTTGTTGTTGACTTACCAGCTGTGCCAGTGACGATGACTAGCCCTTTATCAAAGGAATTCAAAGTCTTGTAGACAAGCTTTGGAGCTAACTTGCTAACTACTAAACCAGGCAGTGCAGATCCGCCACCTGGTCTTACCAATCGAACCGCAATACGAACCAAGCGGCCAACTAGCAGTGCTGGTAGATAACGCAAAGGTTAGCTCTCTTTGATGAAGTCTCTGAGCCACTGAGCTCTAGAAGGGTGCTTGAGCTTAGACATTGTCTTTGCTTCAATCTGGCGAATTCTTTCGCGAGTAACACCGTGCTCTTCACCGATTTGGTCCAGAGTCTTCATAACTCCGTCACCAATTCCATAACGGCTTCGGATAACTGCTGCTTCACGAGGAGTCAATGTGTCGAGAAGTCTTTCGATTTCTCTCTGCATGATTCGGAACGCAACTGCATCAGCAGGCTGAACTGCCTCAGTGTCTTCAATTAGGTCACCGAATTCAGAGTCACCGTCTTCACCCAGTGGAGTTGAAAGTGAAATAGGTTCGCGACCGTACTTCTGGACTTCAACAACCTTCTCAGGAGTCATGTCTAGCTCGCGTGCAAGTTCTTCAGGGGTTGGTTCGCGACCTAGGTCCTGCAGCAATTGTCTTTGCACTCTAGAAAGTTTGTTAATAACTTCAACCATGTGAACCGGGATACGAATAGTTCTTGCCTGGTCAGCCATAGCTCTTGTGATTGCCTGACGGATCCACCATGTTGCATATGTAGAGAACTTGAATCCCTTGGTGTAATCAAACTTTTCTACTGCCCTAATCAAACCTAGGTTTCCTTCTTGAATTAGATCCAAGAATTGCATTCCACGACCGGTGTAACGCTTTGCAAGGCTCACCACAAGACGAAGGTTTGCCTCTAGTAGGTGGCTCTTTGAACGTTGGCCATCCTTAACTACCCAACGAAGATCTCTAGCCATGTCTTTGGTTAGCTTCTTGTCAGTAGCAAGTTTTTCTTCAGCGAAAAGACCAGCTTCGATTCTCTTTGCAAGTTCAACTTCGAGTTCAGCATTAAGAAGAGCAACTTTACCGATTTGCTTTAAGTAATCCTTAACTGGGTCAGCTGTAGCTCCAGTAATGCTTGTGCTTTGAACCTGAAGGTCATCTTCTTCTTTTGTTGAAAGGACTAGCGCACCCTCAGGAACAACAGGCTTGTCTTCGTCTTCTTCAACTTCAGGAATCGTTTCATCGATTTCAGCAACAATTACATCAACATCCGCTTCAGCAACAATCACCTCTGGATCTAAATCATCTTCTTCATCATCAAGTTCAAGACCTTCCAACCCTGCACCTTTGGTTGCGGAAATCTTCTTAGGGGCTTTTACAGCAGACTTTGCGGCTGGCTTTGCAGCGGCTTTCGCAGGCGCTTTAGCGGCTGGCTTTGCAACAGGCTTTGCAACAGCTTTAGTTGCTTTCTTGACGACAGGCTTTGCAACAACTTTCTTTGCAGCAACCTTAGGAGTTGCCTTGGCTGCAGGCTTAGTTGCAGGCTTAGCTGCAGCCTTGGTTGCCTTTGCAACTGGCTTTGCAGCTGGCTTAGCAGCAGCTTTGACTGCAGGCTTCTTTGCGGCTGGCTTTGCTTTGGTCTCTGATGCTTTTGCTTTTGCAGGAGCTTTAGTAGCTGATGGTTTGATTGCTTTTCCTTTAGTAGGGGTAGCGGTTTTCTTAGCAGAAGCGGCAGATGTCTTAGCTGGTTTTAAAGCCATTTGAACCTTCAGTGTTTAAGGGTTGACCGTAACGAAAAATTGGGTATTACGAAGACCCATGTCAAATCGGGTGAAATGACTGGGTCTGTCTCCAATTATGCCACCTAATTGATGTCTCTATGGCTTATAACCATTGGAACTTAGGAGTTATTCCCCGCTTTTGGCACATTCAGAGCTCTAAGTCTTTCTCGTCTGAAGTAGAAAAGACCAACTGCGATGACTAGGAACTGAGTGGCAAAGGCCCACCTGAAGCTATCTATGTTGTAGCGATCTATTCCACTTTCAGGGTTGTGAAGGAGGTCAATGACTAAACCAGTCAAATACATCATGATGAAGGACGCTAGGAAGCCACCAACGTTAGCAAATCCATTTGCTGAGCCCAGTCTTTCCTTCGGAACAAAGTCTTTAGTGAAATCAAACGCGACCATCGACGCTGGTCCACCAATCGAAATCACTAGGAAACAAATCAACAACAGCCAAGATGGAGATTTCCCAGGCATTAGGAGCATGACTAGCCAGGCTAATACTGTCAATCCGACAGTTACATATACCAAGCGAGTCCTAAAGTGAGGAGCTCTTGCACAAACTTCGGCCACTAGGGGTCCAGTTAGGAGGCCAAAGACAACCATGGCCGTAAGAATAAAAGCTACAAACTCTATAGGTTGTCCCTCAGCTGTCACTAGATATGGAACAGCCCACAGCAGTGTTACAGAAGTGGTGGTTGGCTGGGTTACAAAGTGGGTCCAGAACGACATTCTGATTCCAGGAATGCGGACATTTTCAACCAACTGAGTCCAGGCCTGTTTGACAGAACCAACCGCCTCAATCTTGTGGTCGCTTTCCACTGCCTCATTGGCGGTGAAAGCGATTAGCAAGAATACAACTAGAAGTGAAGCGGCTGCCATAATCGAGAATGCCGGCTCCCAACCAAGATTTTCCAGTAGGAACCAGAAAGGAACTGCTGAGAAAAACTGTCCTGTCTGTCCCGCAGTAGCAATATATTGCTGAATCTTTGAAGCTTTGGCCCCTGAATACCAGCCATTAACCATTCGGATCATTGAAACGAAAGTAAAGCTATCCCCCAGTCCGACCATCATTCTTCCGACAATCGCAAATTCTAGATTTGGTGCGAAAGCTACTGTTAGTTGCCCTGCAGCCATAATTCCCGCCCCAACAGCAAGAAGAATCTTTGCTCCAAATCGGTCAACCAGCACTCCAACAGGAATCTGCATAGCCGCATAAACAATTAGCTGAAAAACTGCCATTGTTGCTAGTTGTTGGGCGTTGGTATCAAATCTTTCACTCGCTGTAAGAGTCGCAACCCCAAGGGATGAGCGTTGGGTCACCGCAAGAAAATAAGCCAGCCCTGCAATTGAGAGAACTAGCGTTGGTGAACGTTTCAGTCTTGGTCCTCTTCGTTCTCTCGCTTGTTCTTCTGGTGACTGGCTAAGTAGCCCTCGAGCTCCGCTGCAATCTCATCTGCGTCAGGAATCGCTCTTTCACGAGGCTTAACCGAGCCAAGTCCATTGGCCGAACGCTCATTCTGGAAACTTGTCTCCAAACCTTGAACCATTCTTGCGAGATCTTGGTTTTCAGCCATCTGAGCTGTAATTCTGCGAAGGAAAGTATCTCCCTCGTCGCGAATATCATCGGTTGGGAATACGAGTGCTAAATGGCTACTTATTAGTTCAAGTCCAGCAACCGCTGCTTGTGGGAACTCTGAATCAGCCAGGTAGTGCGGAATGAGAAGAACAAACCCCGTACTCGGGATGTTTGCTTGGGTAAGCCTGTATTCGAGGAGGTGCATGATGTTACCTGGAACTTGGGTACGTGGCTTCCACTCTGAATACTCAGCAATTACTTCTTTTTGGTTGCCAGAGACCGTCACTCCAACGGGCTTGGTGTGTGGGATTGGGAATGGAATGGCGTGCAGCCAAGTCAGATCTTCGATAGCCAACAAAGAAAATAATTGCTCTATCGCTGAAGCGAATGCCTCCCATTTGAAATCTGGTTCATAACCATTGAGAAATAGGAATTGAGTTCCTACTTCGTCTCGAACTAGATGCAGAGAAAGTGTAGCTGGCTGATAATCCTCAATGTGATCTTGCTCAAAGTACATCACTGGGCGTCTTGAACGATAGTCCAGAAGTTCATCGTTATTGAATACAGCGATTGTCTCGTACTCTAAGTTCCCAAGGATATGGTCTGAGATTTGCTGCATCGCTGAACCTGCATCTGTGAAACCTGAGATAGATGCGAACAGGTGAAGACCCTCTGGTACGAAAACGTCAGAGTTGACAAGAGTGAACAGAGAATTTGGCTTTGCCATGAGTTCATTCTACTTTCCCTAGATAACATGGAGTTCATGACCTCCATCTCTTACAAAGTATTAGCAAAGGCACCTAAATTAACCTCAGACTCAATTGCCATTTATGCAGTTGGTCTTGAAGGCAAAGAACTCGTGCTTCAAGGAACTGCAGCACAAGTTTCTGGGCTGAAAGCTCTAAACCTCAAAGCTCTATCCGTCTCAGGAGCATTCGAAGCAACCTCAAGAGTTAATGTTGCAGCAGACGTTATTGGCCTAATTGGAATTGGATCTGGACTTGCTTCTCACTCAAAGGCGAGAGAAGTCGGTGGAGCTATTGGTAGAGCCTTCAATGATGCCAAGACAATCAACATAGATATTCCTTTAGCTTCAGCAGAGATTGCCCTAGCTCTACTGGAAGGTATCGCAATTGTTCAGTACGACTACACCCACTACAAGTCAGGTGAGAAGAAGGCTGCAGCCCTCAAGACTGTTAACCTAATCACCTCAAACAAGATTCAAAAGTCAGATCTCGACAGACTAAAGGTGCTCTCTCTCGCACTGAATCAAACCCGAGACCTCGTTAACGCTCCAGGAAACGACCTTTACCCAGCCAAGATGGCTGAAATCGTTAAATCTCAGTCCAAAATTCCTGGCGTAACCGTTGAAATTTGGGATGAGAAGAAATTAGCTAAAGAAAAGTGCACTGGAATCCTTTCTGTAGGGCAAGGTTCTGTTCGTGGTCCACGTCTTGTGAAGATCACATATTCCCCTGCAAAGACAAAAGCTCATCTTGCTTTAGTTGGTAAAGGAATAACTTTTGATACCGGTGGTATCTCGCTAAAACCAGCGACTGGAATTTTAGGCATGAAGTACGACATGGCTGGAGCAGCTACTGTTGCTCAGGCTGCTTTGGCAATTGCCAAACTCGGCCTTCCAATCAAGGTAACTGCGTTCATGTGCATAGCTGAGAACATGCCCTCTGGCTCTGCTACTAGACCTAATGACGTGATCACTTTCCGAAATGGCAAGTCTGTTGAAGTTACCAATACTGATGCTGAAGGACGTCTAGTACTCGCTGACGGACTGATTTTGGCTTCAGAACTAAAGCCAGATCTAATCATTGACGTGGCTACACTCACCGGAGCAGCAAGAGTTGCCCTAGGTAACCGCTACTCAGGTCTTATGGGTGATGACAACTCCGTGGCAGTCGTTGAAAAAGCGGCGGCTACAGCCGGAGAACTTGTATGGCACATGCCTTTGGCTGAGGAGCTGACCGATCTAATCAAGTCAGACATTGCAGACCTCATGAACAGCCGCGTTGGTAACCCTTCGGGTGGAATGCTCGTAGGCGGTCTATTCCTTAGAGAATTCATTGGATTAGCCTCTGCTAAAGGCACAGAACGCTTGAACTGGGCTCACATTGATTTTGCTACCGCGGCCAATAATGACCTCGCCCCTTACGGCTATGCCGTAAAGGGGGCTACAGGTTCGATGGTCAGAACCTTGGTTACCGTGGCCGAGCAGATGAGCACTAAACAGAAGAAATAGTCTTCTAGTAATCTTTATACCGAACCCTTCATATTCATTTCTCTTTGAGGAGCTAAATTGGCTGAGCATAATTTCGATGTCGTAATCCTTGGTGGCGGAAGCGGTGGCTACGCAGCTGCTCTTCGCAGTTCACAACTAGGTCTATCGGTTGCTCTAATCGAACGTGACAAGCTAGGTGGAACCTGTTTGCACCGTGGTTGTATTCCAACCAAAGCTCTTCTTCACTCAGCTGAAGTTGCAGATGTAACTCGCGAAGCTGGTGCTGTTGGAATTCAGGCAACCTTCCAAGGTGTCGACATGCCACAGGTGAACAAGTACCGCGATGGAATTGTTGATCGCTTGTTCAAGGGTCTAACTGGTTTGGTATCTGCAAAAGAAATCACAGTTGTTTCTGGTGAAGGAAGACTTGTTGCTCCAAAAACTATTTCAGTAAATGGAGATCTCTACACAGGTAAAAACATTGTTCTTGCAACCGGTTCATACAGCAAGACTCTTCCTGGTTTAGAGATCGGTGGAAGAGTAATTACGTCAGAGCACGCTCTTCAGCTTGATTTTGTTCCAAGCAAAGTAATCGTTCTCGGTGGTGGAGTTATTGGTGTTGAGTTTGCATCAATCTGGCGTTCATTCGGAACTGATGTAACGATCATTGAAGGTCTACCAACACTTGTACCGAACGAAGATGCATCAGTCAGTAAGGCAATGGAAAGAGCCTTCCGTAAGCGCGGAATCAACTTCAAGACTGGTGTTCGTTTCCAAGGAGTTCAGCAAAGTGCAACTGGTGTTGTTGCAACTCTTGAGAATGGTGAAACTTTTGAAGCAGAGCTAATGCTCGTTGCTGTTGGTCGTGGTCCAAACACTGCTGGCTTCGGTTACGAAGAACACGGTGTGAAGATGGATCGCGGTTACGTTCTAACCAACGAGAGACTAGAAACTTCTGTTTCTGGCGTTTACGCAGCGGGTGATATCGTTCCTGGGTTACAGCTTGCACACAGAGGATTCCAGCAGGGAGTTTTCATTGCTGAAGAAATCGCAGGTCTACGTCCAGCTGCAATCGATGAACTAGGTATTCCTAAGGTCACATACTCAGAGCCTGAGATTGCATCTGTCGGTCTTACTGAAGCTAAGGCTGCAGAAACTTATGGACAGGACAACATTTCTGTTTATGAATACAACCTTGGCGGTAACGGTAAGAGCCAGATTCTTGGCACTGCCGGTTTCATCAAACTAATTCGTCGTAACAACGGCCCGATCATTGGTATCCACATGATCGGTTCCCGTGTTGGCGAACAGATCGGTGAAGCTCAACTTATCGTCAACTGGGAAGCATTCCCTGAAGAGGTTGCTTCATTAGTTCACGCCCACCCAACCATGAACGAAGCTATCGGTGAAGCCCACATGGCTCTTGCTGGTAAACCACTTCACGCACACGCCTAAACTAGAGATTGCCCACAAGGAGTAAATAATGAGCGAAGTAAAACTTCCAGCACTAGGTGAGAGCGTCACCGAAGGAACCATCACAAGATGGCTAAAGAAAGTCGGCGACACTGTCGCAATTGATGAAGCACTGGTTGAAGTATCAACCGACAAGGTTGACACCGAGATCCCTTCTCCAGTAGCCGGAGTACTTCAAGAGATTCTTGTTCAGGAAGATGAGGTTGCTCTAGTTGGAGCAGTTCTTGCAATCATCGGTGATGGAGTTGCATCAAGCACTCCTGCTGCCGCTACCCCACCGGTAGTTGAAACTCCTGCAGCAGCTCCGGTTGCTCCTCCAGTTGTTGAAGCACCTGTTGTTTCAGCACCTGTTGTTTCAGCACCTGTTGTTGCTCCAGTTGTAACAGGTCCTGTAGTTGCGCCTATAGTTGCGCCTGTTGTCGCTCCAGTCGTAGCAGCACCTGTTGTCTCAACTCCAGCTCCAACACTTCCAGTCTTCACACCTCAGGTAGCAGCACCTGCTGCTCCAGCAGCAAACACCGACCCAAGCTATGTAACACCTTTGGTTAGAAAGCTTGCTGCTGAGTCAGGTGTAAACCTTGCTGCTGTAGCAGGTACAGGCGTTGGCGGAAGGATTCGTAGAGAAGATGTTCTAACTGCAGCTAGCGGTGCTTCATCTGCTCCAGCAGCAGCTCCAGCATTCACTGCTGCTCCTTCAGCTCTTCGCGGAACTGTTGAACCAATGTCTAGACTTCGCAAAGTACTAGGTGAACGAGCAGTTGCATCGATGGTTTCAAGCGCTCAGCTAACAACAGTTGTTGAAGTTGACGTCACCAAGATCGCTCAGTTGCGTTCAAAGGTGCAAGCAGAATTCACAGCTAAGACTGGGGTAAAGCTAAATTTCATGCCGTTCTTCTTCTTAGCTGCAGCTGAAGCTCTTCGAGTTCACCCAAAGATCAACGCTGCTATCGATGGTGAAAACATTGTTTACCACGCAACAGAGAACATCAGCTTTGCTGTTGACACCGAACGAGGTTTGCTAACTCCAGTAATTCGTGATGCTGCATCATTGAGCCTCGGTGCGATTGCACAACAGATTGCTGACATGGCAGCAAGAACTCGTGAAAACAAGTTGAAGCCAGACGAGCTTTCAGGTGGAACCTTCACATTGACCAACACTGGTTCAAGAGGAGCTCTCTTCGATACTCCTGTTGTCTTCTTGCCTCAGTCAGCAATTCTTGGCACAGGTGTAGTAGCAAAGCGTCCAGTTGTTGTTACTGATGAGAACGGTCAAGACAGCATCGCAATCAGAAGCATGGTCTACCTGGCTCTTTCATATGACCACAGACTCATTGATGGTGCAGATGCAAGCAGATTCCTAGTCGATGTCAAGACAAGACTTGAGCAGGCTAACTTCCAGGCAAACTTCGGTTTTTAGTAAACCTTAGAAACGATGACTTGGTTACTTTGTGACCAGGCATCAACCCTGAAGTATTTCTGATCGCAAGTTCTCTTGAGTTTGACTTGAGTCAATCCCCCAAGTTTTTGCACACTTGCAACCTTGTATTTGTTTCCACCAATTGAAACAGATTTGAATTTGGCTAACTGACCAACAATTAGAGACTCAAGTTCTATCGGCAAAGCACATTTGTCAATGAGCTTTGCTTTCTCAATTGGGGCTACGACCTCAACATCTGCAACTACAGGTCTTGGAAGAAAAGCAGTGAAGATGGCGACTGCAAGGATGGCTACCACGATGAGCGACTTTTTTCGCGAAGAATTTTCCGCAACTTCAAAACCAGATATTGCATTCAGTTTTTGAGCTTCAGATTTTCTTCGCTTTTGGAGGGCATTCACAATCTCTTTCACTTCAGCGACACTAATCAACAAAGCAACTTTTCCATTCCGAAGTCGAACGGGGCTTGCCTGCTGATCTGCCAAAGAAGACAGCAGTAAAGGCCAGGCTTTTGCTTTACTTGGAACCAGGAGGAATTGACTCCGTCCTTTTCCTCGTCTGTCCTGAACAAGCCAGATATTTCCGAACCCTCCTCTCTTTACCCGCTCCAAAACAGCAAAATGTCTAAGAGCTGGCTGCGATGATAAAAGCATGCTCAATTTTGAATCTCTCGCTCTCCAAACCAGATCCGTTTGGCTTGAAATGTGCATTTCCAAGGGTTTTTGGATGCTGTGGAGGGGATTTAGAATTGAGTTATGCCAATCTTCGAAACCCTAGGACTAGCTCCTAATTTTGTCGATTATCAGAAAGCTTGGGATATTCAACGACAGGTTCACGCACAAGTTGTAAGCGGAGAAAGACCCGACACAGTGCTTCTGCTAGAGCATGATGGCGTATACACAGCAGGCAAAAGAACCGAAGACGAAGAACGTCCCGTGGATGGCACACCAGTGATCGATGTTGATCGTGGCGGGAAGATCACCTGGCATGGCCCTGGTCAACTAGTTGGCTACCCAATCATGAGATTGCCTGAACCAATCGACGTTGTTGGTTATGTTCGTTGGCTTGAACAGGTTTTGATTGACAGCATCGCTGAGCTTGGACTTCAGACCGAGAGAGTGGATGGCAGATCAGGCGTTTGGGCTCCTGTTGGTGACACTCACGTAAAGATTGCTGCCCTTGGCATTCGAGTTGCTGAGAAAGTAACCATGCATGGCTTCGCTTTGAACTGCAATAACTCTTTGGATGCCTACGAAACCATCATCGCCTGCGGTATCAAGGATGCCGAAACAAGTACGATAAGCAAGTTGCTGAATCGTGAAGTTACTCCAGCTATGGCAGCAGAAGTTATTCAAAGACGTCTAGTTGAAATAGAGAAGGTGTCAAAGTGAGTGAAGAACCAGTAGCACCTAAGAGGATGCTTAGAGTTGAAGCTCGTAACGCTGAGGTACCTATTGAGAAAAAACCTGAATGGATTAAGACCAAAGCAAAGATGGGTCCTGAGTATCAGGCACTGCACTCTCTTGTAAAAACTGAAGGTCTTCACACTGTTTGCCAAGAAGCTGGTTGCCCAAACATCTTCGAATGTTGGGAAGACAGAGAGGCAACTTTCCTAATCGGTGGTGCTCAATGCACCAGACGATGCGACTTCTGCCAAATTGATACCGGTAAGCCTGCAAATCTAGATCCAGATGAACCTAGACGTGTAGGTCAATCAGTCAAGAAAATGCAACTTAGATACGCAACCGTCACTGGTGTAGCTAGAGATGACCTTCCTGATGAGGGTTCATGGCTTTACGCAGAGACAATCCGCCAGATTCATAAGCAATCCCCTGGTACCGGTGTTGAAATCCTGATTCCTGATTTCTCAGGGAAGCCAGAACTTCTTCAGAAGATTTTTGACGCTAGACCAGAGGTCTTCGCTCACAACGTTGAGACCGTGCCAAGAATCTTCAAGCAGATTAGACCTGCTTTCACCTACGAGCGTTCCCTTGATGTAATCACTCAGGGAAGAAACGCCGGCATGGTCACTAAGAGCAACCTAATCCTCGGTATGGGTGAAGAAATCTCTGAAGTTATCCAGGCTCTTCAAGATCTTTACGATGCTGGAACAGACATCATCACAATCACTCAGTATCTGAGACCAACTGTTAGACACCATCCAGTATCTAGGTGGGTCAAACCTCAAGAGTTTGTTGAACTCAAGGAAATAGCCGAAGGCATGGGGTTCCTAGGCGTTCTCAGTGGACCTTTGGTTAGAAGCAGCTACCGAGCAGGACGTCTATGGGCTCAATCCATGATCAAGCGTGGCGACACTATCCCAGAACACTTGCAACACCTTGCCGAAGCTGCTGCCAAAGACGGCTTCAGCCAAGCGGTAAAGTAAAAAGGACGAAAAGGCAGAACAATGGCTAAAAAAGAAAAAGTAAAGAAACCTAAGGGCAACGGAATGTTCTCTCAGTTCCGTGAGCAGACCAAATTCCTAAAGGAAGTTGACCCTAAGGCGATGCCGCTGGGCATCCTATTCGCTGTTTTGGCCTTTGTAGTGATCACTGTTGTTGGTGTATTCGCTTCAGGACTGAACTTCCTTGGAATGGTCATCTGGGTTGTTCTGGCTATTGTTAGCGCCTACCTAACCTTGCTTTTGACCATGACTAGACGAGCTAACACAGCCATCTTCAAGAAGTATGAAGATGAACCTGGCCGAGTCTCAATCACTGTTGGAACCCTTACCCGCAGACGCTGGAAGGGCAACAACCAGCCTGTGGCCATCAATGCTCGCACCAAAGACATGGTTTTCCGCATCGTCGGCCCTGCCGGAGTGGTTCTAATGGCTGAGGGCTCTAAAACCAGTGCAAGAGCCCTACTTGAAGACGAAAGACGCAAGGTCCAGAGACTGGCCTCTGGAGTGACAGTCCACACTTTCTACACTTCCCAGGATGGCGAAGGTGTGCCTTTGGCACAGCTCCACAAGAAGGTTTCCAAGCTAAAAAGAACCCTAAACCGTGCTGAAATCAACGCAGTTCAGAACCGTCTAGCCTCTATTGACAGCCGATCGGGACTGCCTATTCCAAAGGGAATTGACCCTACAAAGATGAGAGCTTCTCGCCGAATCCAGTAGATTTTCAAGTTTTTACATTCCTGAAACATTGATTGGCAATATCTCCCCCGTCAGCCCTATAAAGTTGATGTGAGCGTAATGGAACGTTCGAATCCACAAACCTTTGAAGGGCTAACCCTATGTTTAAATCAGCATCCGAGGTCATCAAGTACATCAAAGATGAGGACGTCAAGTTTCTAGACGTGCGCTTCACAGATCTACCTGGTGTCCAGCAACACTTCAACCTGCCAGTGAGCCAGATTGACGAAGACTTCTTCGTTAACGGACAGCTTTTCGATGGATCTTCTATTAGAGGATTTGCATCAATTCACGAATCAGACATGCAGCTAATCCCTGATGTTTCAACTGCATACCTTGACACTTTCCGTGTTGAGAAGACCCTGATCATCAACTTCGACATCTACAACCCACGTAACGGTGAGATCTACCACCGCGACCCTCGTCAGGTTGCAAAGAAGGCTGAGGCATACCTTGCTTCAACTGGAATTGCTGACACAGCGTACTTCGCTCCTGAAGCAGAATTCTTCATCTTCGATGAGGTTCGCTACGAGACCAAGTCAAACACTGCTTACCACTTCGTAGATTCAATCGAAGGTGCATGGAACTCAGCTCGTGACATTGAGTCAGATGGCGGTCGTAACCTAGGAAACAAGACACCTTACAAGGGTGGATACTTCCCTGTTTCACCAGTTGATCACCTAGCTGACATCCGCGATGAAATCGTTCTAAACCTTGAAAAGGCTGGACTAGTTGTT
The DNA here is from genome assembly GCA_041171365.1 of Actinomycetota bacterium. Classification (GTDB taxonomy): domain Bacteria; phylum Actinomycetota; class Actinomycetes; order Actinomycetales; family Microbacteriaceae; genus Rhodoluna. The sequence continues at coordinate 16,448 of JBEDLY010000006.1, forward strand.
GAGCGTAGCCACCACGAAGTTGGTACTGCAGGTCAGTGTGAAATCAACTACAGATTCAGCACACTTGTTCAGTCAGCTGACGACGTTCTAAAGTTCAAGTACATCGTCAAGAACACTTCATTCAACTACAACAAGACTGCTACCTTCATGCCGAAGCCACTATTTGGTGACAACGGTTCAGGTATGCACGTTCACCAGTCACTATGGAAAGATGGCAAGCCACTGTTCTATGACGAGAACGGCTACGGCGGTCTTTCAGACATGGCTCGCTGGTACATCGGTGGTCTACTAAAGCACGCTCCAAGCTTGCTTGCATTCACCAACCCGACTGTAAACAGCTACCGTCGTTTGATTCCAGGCTTCGAAGCTCCAGTAAACCTTGTTTACTCAGCTGGTAACCGTTCTGCAGCCATTCGTATCCCAATGACTGGAACAAACCCGAAGGCAAAGCGTATTGAGTTCCGTGCACCAGATGCATCAGGTAACGCCTACCTAGCCTTTGCTGCGATGTTGATGGCTGGTCTTGATGGAATCAAGAACCGCATCGAGCCACACGCTCCAGTTGACAAGGACCTATACGAGTTGCCACCAGAGGAAGCAAAGAACATTCCTCAGGTTCCAGGTTCACTTGAAGAAGTTCTTCAGGCTCTTGAGGCTGACCACGAATACCTGCTAGCAGGAGATGTATTCACCAAGGATCTAATTGAGACCTGGATTGACTACAAGCGTGAGAAGGAAATCAAGCAGTTTGCTCAGAGACCTCACCCGTTCGAGTTCGAGCTTTACTACGGAGTCTAATTTCTCAGTAAAAAAGCGGGCCATCTTTTAGGTGGCCCGCTTTTTTAGTTAAAGAACAATCTCTCAAAGACCTGTCTAGATCTTCTGGTTCGAGCTAGGTAGTCCTCTTCCAGTGCACTAGCTGAACCGCGAGGATACTCAAGGATCCTCGCCATTCCTTCTAGTTGTCTTCTGTCTAGAGATAGAACATCAGAGACCTTGTTTGACCAAAGCACTCCTGAAGATCGAACTCTGCTGGTCAATACCCAAGCTTCTGATAGCACTCTGGCATCGTACTCTTCCATCAGTCCAGACTCAACTAAAGCGTTGAGAGCATCCAAGGTCTTTGGGGTTCTGATGTTTGGGAACTCATTGCCGTGTTTGAGTTGAAGCAGTTGAACCAACCACTCAATGTCACTCAAAGAGCCTCTACCTAGCTTTAGATGACGTTTAGGGTCGGCTCCCTGTGGAAGTCGTTCGTTCTCGATTCTGGCTTTGATTCTTCGAATCTCAATGATTGACTTACTCGCCAACTCTGCTGGGTATCTGTATTCATCAATAACTTCGTTGAACTCAGCAACCAGTTCCTCGCTGCCGTAAATCATGCGAGCACGAAGAAGTGCCTGGTTCTCCCAGATGTCTCCCCATCGGCTGTAGTAGGCACGGTAAGAATCAACCGAACGTGCAACTGTTCCGTTTTTGCCTTCTGGTCTTAGGTTCATGTCAATTTCAAACTCAAGCTGAGGATCTTTTACTAAACGGTGAAGCTCAGAGATGATTCGCTCAGCCAGTTTTTGAGAATGATCGTTACTGCTTTCTTCATCGTTTCGATAGACAAACATCACGTCCGCATCACTACCAAAACCAAGCTCTTGGCCACCAAACCTACCCATGGCCACTATGCCGAAATCAACACTTTGTTTCAGCTCTTTAGCTAATGAATCTTGAATGGCGGAAGCCAAAGTGATTAGATACCACTCGGTTAGATCTGAAAGTCCTTGAGAAACCCCAGCGATACTTAGTTCGCCAACCACAGATCCAAGTGCTAGACGAAGAGTTTCTCTTCTTCTAATGTGTCTAACAGCTTTAGCAAAGTCATCTAGATCATCATGACGTGAGGCAAGGGATTCAGCCTGCTCGGTCAATTCATCAAGAGTCGCTGGACTTAGTTGATCTGGATCTTCGAACCAGGCAGCGCCTTCAGGAATTAGCTCCAGTAGGGCTGTTGCCAGTCTGCTGTTAGATAAAGCTATGCTCAATCGTTCAGCTGCTCCTGTGCTATCTCTAAGCATTCTTAGGTACCAGTGCGATTCACCCAAGTTCTCACTTAGTCTTCGGAAAGCAAGGAGTGCTGAATCTGGATCTGTACCTTCAGAGAACCACTGCAGAAGAACCGGTAGTAATTGACGTTGAATCTGTGCTCTTCTAGACAATCCTGAAGTCAGTGCACTTATGTGTTGGAGAGCACCAGCAGGATTGAGATAACCAATTGCAGAAAGTCTGTCGGATGCCTGTTCGTTAGAAAGTTCTAAACCACCTCCAGCTTTTGAAACAGCAGCTAGCAAAGGACGGTAGAAAATTCTTTGGTGCAATACTCTGACTTGGAGCTTTACCTCTCCCCAAGTTTCCAGAAGAGCTTCTGCAGTCCAATCCAAATTCACGGATCTAGCAATTACTCGCTGAGCTTCAGGTTCAGTAGGCATCAGATGAGTTCTTCTCATCTTCGACATTTGAATTCGGTGTTCTAGAACTCTTAGGAACTTATAGTGAGCAGAGAATTCTGCTGCTTCACTTCTACCGATGTAACCACCGTCAGATAACTCATCAATTGCAGAAAGCGTGTCGGCTGCTCGAACAGTTTCATCTGTTCTTCCGTGTACTAACTGCAATAACTGAACAGTGAATTCAATGTCTCTAAGTCCACCGGGGCCAAGTTTGATTTGTCGATCAACTTCATCAGCGGGAATGTTTCCACTGACTCGCTCTCTCATCTTCTGAACAGATTCAACAAAGTTATCTCGCTGCGTTGATTCCCATACCAATGGGTTCATAGCTGCAAAGTAGGCTTCGCCTAACTCCTTGTCCCCTGCCATTGGCCTTGCCTTCAGGAGGGCTTGGAACTCCCAGTTCTCTGCCCACCTTGAGTAGTAGGAAGCATGTGAATCAAGTGTTCTTACTAGAGCTCCTGCTTTACCTTCAGGTCTTAGGTTGGCATCTACTTGCCACAGAGCAGGTTCTGGATTTGTCGAATCCATTGCCCTCATCATTCGAGTGGCTAGCTTCGTAGCAATTTCTAACATTCTGGAAGTCTCGAGAGAATCGTTGGCTGATTCGGCAACAAAGATAACGTCAACATCGCTGATGTAGTTGAGCTCTCCTGCTCCACCCTTACCCATACCGATTACAGCTAAACGAGTTGAGGCAACTTCTTCCTTAGTGAAAGTACCAAACTCTGAACTAGTCGTTAGCTCTCTGCGAGCAATAACTAAACCACCTTCCAAGGCGGCTGTTGCTACGTCAGCTAAGGCTTTAGATACAGAAGGTTGAATAACCATCGGAATATCTGCAGATAGATCAATAACTGCAATCTTTACTAGTTCTGTTCGATATGCCTTACGTAGATTAGTGACCTGGGCAGAACTAGGCTCAGCTTCACTAGAGATTGCTTGATTGAACAGAGCAACATATTGCTCTTTTGTTTCTAGCTTCTGTTCCTTTTCAAATTCCTTTAGAACAGTTGGGTTCAATTCAACAAACTCTGCAAGAGCAGAGGACGCTCCTAGCAATCTGCAAAGTCTCAGAGCTGGTTCTTCTTTAGAAAGAAGTTTTTTAACCGCCAACTTATTCTCTCGAGAGATTCGGATGAGAAAATCTAATGCTTGGTCAGGATTTGCCGATTTACTGAGGTAGGCAAGAGCGGATCTACCACTGTCACCAACAAGGGAAACTAGTTCATCAAGCTTGGCGATAGTTCCATCAAGATCTGTGAAACCATACCTGGCAAGTGAAGCTAGCGACCCACCAGTTCTTGCTGTGGACATTAGAGAACTTCGAGGTTGGTCTTCAATTCAAAAGGAGTTACCTGTGAACGGTATTCGCTCCACTCCTTGCGCTTGTTGGCAAGTACATAACTGAACACTTGCTCCCCTAGAACCTCAGCAGCAAGTTCAGATTCTTCAAGAAGACGAATAGCGTGATCAAGTGACTGCGGAAGTGACTGAATGCCCATAGCTCTGCGCTCTGAGTCTGATAGATCCCAAACGTTGTCTTCTGTTTCTGCAGGCAACTCGTAGTTGTTTTCAATTCCCTTTAGACCAGCTGAAAGCAACAGTGCGTAAGAAAGGTAAGGGTTAGCAGCTGAATCAATTGCACGGTACTCAATACGAGCTGAGTTTCCCTTGTTTGGCTTGTATAGCGGAACTCTAATCAGTGCTGAACGGTTGTTGTGTCCCCAGCAGACAAATGACGGGGCTTCACCGCCACCCCAGAGTCTCTTGTATGAGTTAACAAACTGGTTTGTCACAGCTGTGATCTCTGGAGCGTGACGCAAAATACCTGCCATAAAGCTCTTGGCAGTCTTTGACATGTGATATTCCCCAGATGGGTCATAGAAAGCGTTAGTGTCGCCTTCGAACAGTGACATGTGGGTGTGCATTCCAGAACCTGGGTGCTCAGTGAAAGGCTTAGGCATGAATGTTGCATAAACACCCTGCTCGATAGCTACTTCCTTGATAACGGTTCTAAAAGTCATGATGTTATCGGCCATGGTCAAGGCATCGGCATAACGAAGGTCAATCTCGTTCTGACCAGGTCCACCTTCGTGGTGGCTGAACTCCACTGAGATACCCAGTTGCTCAAGCATGTTTACTGCTCGTCTTCTGAAGTCATTGGCTGTTCCACCAGGTACGTTGTCGAAGTATCCAGCCTTATCCACTGGAACAGGGCCTTCAGGGCCTATCTGAGCAGACTTTAGGAGGTAGAACTCAATCTCTGGGTGGATGTAGAAGGAAAAGCCCATGCTGGCAGCCTTATCCAATGCTCTACGCAATACATTGCGAGGATCAGCCGCTGCTGGAATACCGTCAGGGGTGGTGATATCGCAGAACATTCGGGCAGTTGGCTCAATTTCGCCACGCCAAGGCAAGATCTGGAAAGTTGAAGGATCTGGCTGAGCCAACATATCAGCTTCATACGAGCGAGAAAGACCTTCAATAGCAGAGCCATCGAAGCCTATGCCCTCGGCAAAAGCACCCTCAATTTCAGCTGGGGCGATAGCCACAGACTTCAAGGTTCCAGCCACATCAGTGAACCAGAGCCTCACAAACTTGACGTTTCTTTCTTCAATGGTGCGTATTACGAAATCGCGCTGCTTGTCCATGCTGAAACCTTTCAATTACCTCCTACTAGGCTAGTGGTTATGCCCAATGTTCGCCTAGCCCTAGCTCAAACCAACCCAACCGTTGGTTCGATTGCCGGCAACGTAGCCGGTATCTTGGCTGTCGTTGAAGAAGCTGCGGCAAAACAGGCAGATTTAGTGGTTTTTGGTGAGATGTCCGTTACCGGCTACCCGATTGAAGATCTGGCTACCAGAGAGTCTTTTGTTCTAGATGCTGAACTAGCAGTTACAGAGCTGGCAGCTGAATTGAAAGGCAAGGGCTTAGGAGACATAGCTGTTGTAATCGGTCACCCGTCATTGGCCTCAGCCCAAGATCAAACAGGATGGGCCATTGCTCACAACTCAGCTTCAGTAATTATTGATGGCAAAATCATCGGCACATACAACAAGCATCACCTGCCTAACTACTCTGTCTTTGATGAATACCGAACTTTTGTATCTGGGGACAAACTTCTAACCTTTGAACACAAAGGCCTGCGTTTCTCAACTGTTATTTGTGAAGACATTTGGCAAACAGGTGGCCCTGTTTCTCAACTCGGTAAAGCAAATACCGACGTAGCTCTAATTCTCAACGGTTCACCATTTGAAATTGATAAAGATGACACTCGATTGAAGCTTGTCTCTGAACTTGCAAAGAAACACAACTGTGCAGCTGCGTATGTGAACTTGGTCGGTGGACAAGATGATCTAGTCTTCGACGGCGACAGCATCGTGGTTGATAGCAAAGCTCGTATGGTTGCAAGACTCAAGCAGTTGCTTGCGAAGAGCTACGGACGCGTTGTCGGTATTACTCAAGAAGGTGTTCTTGATAACAATGCCAGCCTTACCACCTGCCTTGAGTATTTTGATAAAGTGCTGCAAGAACAGAGACGCGGTTTCCCCAGTCTTGATGGGGAAGTTCTGCTGTACCTC
>JBEDLY010000007.1:0-16432 GCA_041171365.1 Actinomycetota bacterium
CATCACCATCTTCATCGCATTCAACACTTTCGCAATCAACCAGGCTCTGCAGTACAAGCAGGTTGGAAAGTGGAAGGACTACCTATTCGGTGAGCGTGTTTACATCACACTTAGCTTCGTAGCGAAGTCTCTTCTTGCATGGCAGGTATTCTCAGGAGCTATCATTCCTGCACTTACCGCTTCCTAATAGACGCTAAAAAGAAATCAGCGGTCACTTATGTGGCCGCTGATTTCTTTAAGTTCGGGAGTTAGCCAATAAGTTGCGCTACACGTTGAGGGGATACCCCAAGCAGAACTGCGATGTCTCTCATGGTGAGACCTTCATCTCTCATTCTTGAAACAACAGCTCTAATTTCAGCCGATGCTTCATCTTGAAGTTTTTGGGCTTCTTGCATCTTGTATTTGGCTGCTTCTAGATCACAAATGATCCATGGAAGTTCAGCATCAACTTTGACGACTACTTCGCAAACCTCAGAGTTACCCTTTTGTTCTTCTAAAGTCTTGATTCGTTCTACAACTAGGTCTTTGCACTGGTCGAGCCTTCGTGCGGTCACTGTGAAGCCTTCAGGTCCCTTAACTTCGGCAGCCCAACCGTCTTGGGTTCTAGCTGCTTTCACTTTGACTTCCAAAAGTTCCTCTCATTGCGACACGCCTTAGTAAAGGGGGACTTGACAAGATTAGTCAAGTGGTGCTTTACTAAGTGAAGTCTAAATCTGACTCAACATAAATACAAGAAACTTTGAAAGGTTCTCATGGAAATCTTCATCACTATCGCTGCTCTTGCAGCATCCCTATTCGTTGCTTACGCATTCGTCAAAGCAGGTCTCGACAAACTTCGCACAGCAGATGCTGACCTACTAGCTAGAGGCTGGGGCTGGGTTGAGAAGTTCCCTAAGGGATCAACTAAGTTCATTGGTCTAGCAGAGCTACTAGGTGGCCTTGGGGTTATCTTGGCACCGGTAGCAGTAACAGTATTCAACTTTGACTGGGCTTTACCACTAGGTATTGCTGCAGGTGCAGGGCTTGTTCTAGTTATGGTTCTAGCTAACCTCACTCACATTGTTCGTAAAGAGTTCAAGTACACATACAAGTCAGGGCTAATGCTTCTGGCTGCAACTATCGTTGCAACAGTTCTACTAGCTTTCTACCCAACCGCCTAAGTATTTCTTCCAACGCCAGCCCTGGTTGCTGCTCTTTTTAGAGTGGCGATCAGGGCTGTGCCCGTTAAGAGGATTAGAAGTGAGGTAGTGATAGCTCTACCTGTGTCCCATAGAAGACCACCGGTCACAATTTCGTATTGAAGGAATCTGGTTAGGTTGCTCAAGAGAGGATCACCTGCAACATAACTAATCTGTGTTCCAGTTCCTGCTAGGTACGGCCAGTTCCATAAAGTCATTAGAGCTCCATAAGCAAAGCTGGCAATAACTGCATACAGAACTAGATAGATCTTCGTTAGCCATGCTCTACTGACCTGGGGGATAAGTCCTGCTCCTAAACCAACTAGAGCTGCTCCCATCATCTGGAAAGGTAGCCAAGGTCCAACTCCACCGGTAAGTAGTGCGGATACAAAGATTGATCCAGATCCAAGGATGAAACCAAAGCCACTGCCAAAAACATAGGCTCCCAGGATAATCAGGAAGAAAGAGGTTTCTATTCCAGCTGTTCCTGCTCCTAAGAGTCTGATGACAGCATTCAGTGCCACTAGAACTCCAAGTAGAGCAAGTTGCTTTGAGCTAATGTCTCCTGTTGCAAACTCAACAAGAATCAACAAGAGAATCAAGGGCATCAGAACAATAAAGACAGACTGTGCAAGTTGAGTTTCGCTGGTTGTACTTTGAGCAATAAGAAGTGGCCAAGCAAACATGAGCAAGCTACCAAAGCCAGCGAGCGTAATACTCAGTCTCGAGATTATGAACTTCATAGCTGAACCTGCTCAAGACTGATTAGACCCTGCTCATTAGATATCTCAGCCAGTTGGGAAGCAAACTTTGAACCTGCTCCTAGAACCTCGATCGGTGTGCTGTCAGTAATCAGCTTTCCATCTTCAAGAACTAACACTCGGTCTGAAACCATAGCCACGAACTCAATGTCATGGGTTGCTATGAGAACAGACCTATCAGCTGATCTGATGCTGTTTAGTTGTATAGCAAGAGCGTGCTTTGCCGAGTAATCAAGACCTCGGGTTGGCTCATCAAGAATCAGAATCTTTGCTTGCTTCACCAGTTGAATGGCAAGAACGAGTGAGAGCTGTTGACCTGCTGACAAATCTCTCGGGTGAATGGATGTGTCAATACGTCCGGCTAGAGACTTGAATAGCTTGGCTGTGCTGCCAGGTTTAACTTCAGCAAATCGATCAGACTCTTCAAGCTCAGCGCTAAGGGTTGAGAGAAAGAGAAGGTCAGCAGCGCGTTGGGGAACCATGGTGATTACTTCTAAACGCTCGTTAGATGAAAGCTCTGCAGTTTCACCCTTAGAGGTAATTACGCTTCCCTTGGTCCTAGTTCCAGAACCCTGGATAGCCCAACAAAGAGTTGTCTTACCTGAGCCATTCTCACCCATCAGTGCGGTTATCTGATTTCCCTGCAAAGTAAATGAGGTTGATTGAAGAGCTTCTACAGATCCGAAGTTAACTTCCAGATTCTGAACTCTAAGGACATCTTCTGTTGGGGCAAAAGGAGTCTTAGCAATGTACTTAGGCTTTGTCTCGGTCCACTTCTTATTGGCGGAGCTAGTTGAAACAGGAAGTGGTTTCCAACCAAGCTTTAGGCCAAGCTCAATAATCGGCGGAGCAAATCTTGAGTCGTTGAACTGTGTTTCAGTTGGCCCCTTGGTAACGCTGCCATCACCGTGGACAACCAAGACAGAATCAACAGCAGCTATCACTCTAGAGATGCGGTGCTCTGCAAGTAGAACAGTTACACCTTCTTCTGAACTAAGTCTTTGCAAGACTCTAAGTACTTCTGATGCTCCTTCAAGATCGAGTGCAGAAGTTGGTTCATCCAAAAGCAAGATCTTCTGACCCGCAACAAGTGCTGATGCAATTGCGACACGTTGCTGCTGACCACCCGACAAGGTAGCAAGTGGTCGCTCAAGAAGATCTGATATTTCAAGAAGAGCAGAAATCTTTTCAACTGAGGTTTTGATTTCAGAAATAGGAAGCCCTAGTTGTTCAGCACAATAAACAATCTCATCGATAACGGTGTCACCTACGAAAGCATTTTCTGGTTGTTGGTTTACATAGCCAACCTTGCTTGCAAACTCATGTGGTTCTAAGCCGATTAGGTTCACCCCATCAATGATGAGTTCACCTTCGATTACACCTCCGGTGAAACTTGGAGCAAGACCATTGAGTGCTTTTAGGAAAGTTGATTTCCCTGATCCAGTTGGCCCACAAACCAAAACGAATTCACCAGCGTTGATACTCAGGTTAACGTTATTGAGCTGGGGGGTTTCAGAAACTTTTGAGCCGTCTGATTTTAGATAGCTGAAGCTCAGGTCTTTCAGTTGAATCATTTGGCGAATACACCACCAAAAGCTAAGACGACTAACGCAAGTGAGCTTGCAAGAATTATGACGTCTCCTAAACGCCATGGTTCTTTTCTATATCTTGTGATTGTTGCTCTGGCAGATGAAAGTTTTACGGAGAACCCTGCTGCCACTAATCCAACAAACAGAATCACTAGTTCAAGAGTTTGTTGTTCAGGGGAGAACAACAGCAGAGCTGATCCAGTAACGATTAGACAGATAGCTAGGAATGCCAGAAGTCTTGCTCCAATAACTTGGGTGTTAGATCTATTTCCCTTGCGACCAAATCCTCTTGCAGACATGCTGGCTGCTAATCCCATTGATTGATCAATGGTGTCTTCGAGAACTGGAATAACTATTCCAGTTACTGCTTTGATGCCTTTGGATTGTCCACGAAGCGAACGAGCTCTTCTTACCCTTCCTAAACTGGCAATCAATTGAGGGGCAAGGTTGATGGCAATCGAAATAGCCGTAGCAATTTCATACAGAGCACCTGGTGTTGATTTCAACAACTTCCTGGGATTAGCAAGGGAGTTTGCCATACCAACAGCCAAGATGATGGCTGCCAGCCTAAAGCCATCCAGAAGCGCCAGTGTGAAGGCCTCTTGGGAAATCGGACCGAAGAGTTTTAGAGCATTACCGAAACCAAAGTCGATGTCGATTGAAGGTAGAAGTAGGAACGCATCTTTAGTTGAAGAACCTAGATTGAAAATGATTCGAAAGATAACTCTTAGAGCTATAACTATTGCTGCAAGTTTTATGTAGAAGGAAATTGATTGGGCCCAAGGTGAGTCATCTCTGCAGAGCTTGATTGTGACAAGTGATGCAACACAAATCCCAATCAAGACAAACACATTGCTAGAAAGTGATGCCATCACGGCAAGGCTCAGACCTGCGAGCCACCAAGTCAGTGGATTAGTTTTATTTGCAGAGAGTAAGTGTGCTGCTCTAGTTATTGCAGGCATAACTATTCAAACTAATTCGCGGTGGAGTCTGTATGGATTCACCCGGCAAAAGAAAACGCCATCCTTCGCTAACCCCACACTTTACTTTGTGTGTTGATGCACCGATTGGGCTGTATTGCCATTCATTATTTTCATCGCCTAGAAAATAAGCCCAGCTACCATTTTTGCTTCCAGGGGTTTCAGTGCAAGGTTCTTCGGACTCTGAAGGGAAGCCTTCAATTCGACAAACAAATCCGACTGGGTATTTATCTGTGCCACTGACTTCAAGACCAGCAGCTTCAAATAAATCCCAACTGTAGCCTTCAAAGTTTTGAACACACTTCACTTCGGTTGGCAGCGTGCTGCCCGAACCAAAATCCACGACCAAGCTCGTGCCAGCATCGAGACACATCCCTGCTTCAACAGAAGCAGGGATGTTCTCATCGATTGCTTGACCTTGGTTTAGGTTGACGGCGTACCCAACGGCTACCAGCAGCACTAAACCAATAAGGCTAAGTCGAACGATTGATCTCATTGGATTTAGCTGTTGTCCTTGTTGCGCTCATTGTTGATCTTGTTCACAACATCAACGAAGGTCAGACTTGAAAGTGGAAGCAACGCCTGAACAGATGTGAAAACATCGCTGGCACCTTCGCTGTATGCAGAAGGAATACCAAAGTCGGTTTCATTGATTTGAGAGGCTAACCACTCAACGGACATTGTTGCGTCTTCATCTGATGCAATTAGGGCCATCGCTCCGTATGAAGTACCAGCTAGATCAAGAGCGTCGTAAGCAACGTAGTGTGTACCTTCAACAAGGTTGTCTTTTAGCCAAGTAAGAGATTTCTCGTTAGCAAGGCTCTTGGTTGATTCAGCATCCTCTGAGCCGAAACCCTCGGTTGCCTTGATAGCCATAACAGCGAATGATGTTACGTCTGCGGCTTCTGCACTCTGATCGTCACCCTTGGTGTATTTGTATCCACCGGTTGATTCAGCGTTGTTGGCTAGCTGTACTGCAACTTTGCTCGCCAACTCGTTGTTTTCGCTAGCAATCAGAGCTAGAACAATCCATGAGTAAGCGAAATTGTTGGTGTCTGCAACATATCCCTCTAAATCAATAGCTGCCTTCAAGTCGAAAAGGACTGATGGGACGGTTGGGTGATCACCGAATCCAGCTGCGTAAGCAGTGAATACATAGGTAGCCTTCAGCCCTGGTGAGGTTAGCAGAGCTGTGTTTGAAGTAGCCCAGTCAATTGACGCATCGAGCTGTTCCTTGGTGTAACCAAGAAGGCTCAAATTGGTCAGAGCCTCTAGAGTTAGGCCAATTTCAGCCTTTCCAGCCTCAAATGGGGTTAGAAACTGGCCATCCTGGAAGGAATCCAGGACGAATTGGCTAGTTTTTGGCTGCTGATCGATTACTTGAGCAGGTTGGCTTGAACAGCCTGATATTGCTAGTGATATTGCTGTTATTGCTGATATAAATAGTGCGAAACGGCGCACTTCCTTTGTGTTAGTTGACATCGCAACCCTTTCGGTGTGTGCGATCCAGCGTTTAGGCGGGTAAAAGTGCTTACCCGATTCCACCCGTAGACCACGACGGTTTATATTTGGACTCATTGATTTAGGTAGGCATTCCGACTTATCGGGCTTTCACCCCCTATAAATAAGGGATTAAGTCGATTTACGGTTGCGGGTCAGCACTGGATTTTCACCAGTTTCCCCTACAAAAATCAAATTAGCTCTTTGTGAGCATTCCCTTACCCTAGCAGCAAAATCTAAAGAGTTGTTTGCACATGCCAAAGCCTCAAAATTCGATTTTTGTTCCTGTAAGAAGGACTAAATAATGCAATTTACAACAGGCTAGGAGAGGGTAAACCGCAATTTTCTCTCGGCGGGTGGCTGTTTTATGAACTGCTTCATCTTGGTCTCAAATGGTGATCGTGTGACTATTTCTCGCATTTTCTCGCTATTTGGGTGGTATTGTTTCGACTAGGCATTTTATATGGCCCAAAAATTACAAGGAGAAAGACAATGAAGTCAAAAAGAACCTCTATGGTTATTGCTGCTGTAGCTGCAGTAACCACAGCTCTAAGCGGTTGTGCCACTGGCGCTTCTGACGTAGTAGCTGGTTCAACAATCTCGGTTGCTTGGAACCAGGCTTTCTATTCAGCAAACAGCTCAACCTCAAACGGTAACGCAACAGCAAATAACAATATCCTTTATCTTGCTAACTCAGGCTTCAACTATTACGACTCAGAGCCAAAGCTCGTAAAGAACGAACAGTTCGGAACCTACGAAAAAGTTTCAGACAGCCCTCTAACAATCAAGTACACAGTAAACAGTGGTGTTACTTGGTCTGACGGAGCAGCAGTTGATGCAGCAGACATGATGCTTGCATGGGCAGCAAACAGCTGTAACTTCAACAACGTTGAACCAACTTACGACGAGAACACTGGTGAAATCACTAACCAGGCTGAACTTGATGCCGGAGTATTCTTCGACTCAGCTTCATGTGGTGGAGACCTTTCACAGATCACCCAGACCCCAACTATCGGAGATGATGGACGTTCTTTGACCATCGTTTACGACAAGCCAGTCGTTGACTGGGAGTTGAACTTCGGAATCGGTGTGTCTGCTCACGTAACAGTTCAGCAGGCATTCAAGGATGAAGAGCTAAGCGCTTCTGACGCGAAGACTCGTCTGCTAGACGCTGTAGCTGCGAAGGATGTAGCTGCACTAGCTCCTATCGCAACTGCTTGGAGCACAGCTTATGACTTCATGGACATGCCTGAAGACACCTCTCTATTGGTATCTAACGGAGCATATGTTGTGACTGACCTTGTAAAAGACCAGTACGTCACATTAACTGCACGTGAAGGTTACACATGGGGTCCATCACCAAAGATTGAGAAGATCACAGTACGTATCATTGCTGACCCACTAGCTTCTGTTACAGCTCTAGCTAACGGTGAAGTTGACATCATCTCTCCACAAGCAACTGCAGATATCATTACTGCGTTGTCTGCTGAAGATGTAACCAGCAAGGGAATCACATACGACACAACTTCTGATTCAACTTACGAGCACATCGACCTAACCTTCAACAACAAGGGACCGTTCGACCCAGCAACATATGGTGGCGACGCAGCTAAGGCTCTAGCAGTTAGACAGGCATTCTTGAAGACGATTCCACGTCAGGACATCGTTGACAAGTTGATCAAGCCAATCAACGCTTCTGCTGAGGTTCTTAACTCACAGACCACATTGCCAGGTGAGGCAGCATATGAAAACATTTCATCTTCTAACGGCTCAGCTGACTATGCTGCTGTTGATATCGAAGGTGCGAAGGCTCTTCTTGCTAAAGCAGGCGTAAGCAATGTTGATGTTAACTTCCTATACGGATGTTCAAACACTCGCAGAGCAAACAGCTTCGCTCTAATCCAGGAGTCTGCTAAGAAGGCTGGCTTCAACGTAATCAACAAGTGTGACGAGAACTGGGGATCACTTCTTGGTTCAGGTACATACGACGCAGTTGAGTTTGCTTGGCAGAAGACCAGCCTGGGAGTTTCAGGTTCAATCTCTACCTTCCAGACTGGAAACGGAAACAACCTAAACGGTTACTCAAACGCGAAGGTTGATGCTGCGTACGATTCAATTCAGACTGAATTGGATGCAACTAAGCAGGATGCACTGAAGCTTGACGCTGAGAAGGAACTATGGGCTGATGCTTACGGTATTACCGTATTCCAGTTCCCTGGTGTAACTTCTTGGAACACTAGCAAGGTTGAAGGCGTAGTGCCTGCTCCACTAGCTCCGATGTTCTTCTGGAACTTCTGGGAGTGGACAGCCAAAGGAAATGCAGTTCAAGGCTAATTTTTAGCTAAATTCAACAAGGTGGGGAGAAAACTAAATGATTTCTCCCCACCTTGCCATTTCCTGAAAGAATAGACAGATTCACATGAACACCTTTCTCAGCTTTATCCTTAAACGTCTCGGTGTAACTTTTCTCGTTTTGTTCGCCGCCACCTACTTTATGTATGTTCTTACTGCATACTCAGGGGATCCCCTCGAAGATCTTCGAACCTCAACTGCTAGAAACAAAGATGAGCAAATTGCTCGACGAGTTGAGCTACTTAACCTAGACGTCAACCCATTCCTCAGATATTTCATTTGGCTTGGGGGAGTCCTAAAACTTTTTATCGGCCAGTTTGATTTAGGTAAAAACCTAAACGGTCAGGATGTCACCAGCCTCGTTGGAGCAGCAGTTACATCGACACTTCAATTGGTTACAACAGCGACGTTTGTAGCCATCACTATCGGTATCACAGTCGGTATTTTGACAGCTCTTAGGCAGTACAGCAGATTTGACTACAGCGTTACTTTGACCGCTTTCATATTCTTCTCACTCCCAGTTTTTTGGGTAGCAATTCTTTTGAAGCAGTATCTGGCGATCGCTTTCAACGACTTTTTGCAGAACCCCAAATTGGACTGGTTCGTTCTGGCAGCAATCGGAATAGTTTCCGCTTTCTTCTGGGTAGGAGTAATTCAAGGTACTAAGAAGAAGCTAATGATTGTTTTCGTAGCTGCCTTCGTTGGAACTGTTTCAATGATTCAATTTCTCTTCTGGATCAACTGGTTCACAAATCCTGGCATTGGAATATTTGCAGGGGCCCTATTTGGTTCTGGGCTAGCTCTGCTAGTTACTTCACTATCTATTGGATTAGAAAACAAAAGAGCTAGAAACCTGGCTTTGGTCCAAGTTGCTATCGGTGTTGCTATCTGGATCCCGTTCAATCTTGTTTCGCTAATGATTAGCCCAATACTTTTGCTGCTCATCTTTATTTTGATGACGGGCATTGGTTGGGCTATTGGCTACTTCTTCGGAGGAGAAGACAAGTTAGCTGTAGCGAGAACTGCTGCGCTGTCAGCCTTCGCAATGACTTCCATTCTTGCTCTAGATCGCTTTATGCAGGCATGGAAGCCATACTCTGAGAGCTCATTCATCAACGGTAGACCTTTTGCCACCGTTGGCTCACAGACACCGAACCTGTCAGCAAGTTTCTGGGTACAGGGAGTTGACTCGTTCACACACTTGCTTTTGCCAACTCTCGCATTACTTTTGATTGGATTCGCTGGCTACACTCGCTACGCGAGGGCCAGCATGCTTGAAATCATGAATCAAGACTTTATTAGAACTGCAAGGTCTAAAGGATTGAACGAGAGAACTGTCGTTATGAGACATGCTTTCAGAAACTCATTGATTCCCCTTACAACACTTGTCGCTTTTGATTTTGCTGGAATCATCGGTGGAGCCGTTATCACCGAGACTGTTTTCGGTTGGAGCGGTATGGGTTCCCTGTTTGTTGAATCTCTCAAGCGAGTTGATGTGAATCCTGTTATGGGATTCTTCCTGGTAACTAGCCTGGTTGCGCTGTTGTTCAACTTGATTGCTGACATTGTCTATTCCCTTCTAGATCCAAGAATTAGAGTGCGATAACCATGAGTAAGAAAGATTTAGAAAAAGGCCTCAGCCAAGGTCAGCTTGTTCGTAAACGATTCATGAAGCACAAGGCTGCTGTTGGCTCAATCGGTGTGCTGGCTTCAGTAATCCTCCTGGCTTTCACATCTGTCGGGTTGGACTTTGGAACTAGCTGGTTCACAGTCAAGATAAATGGTTGGTGGCAGTACGACTGGATTGAAACTAGTCAAGTTGAAAACTCTGGTAGACCAACAATCAGTCTCTCTGGATTAGGTAACCATCCCTTCGGTCAAGATGAAATTGGACGCGATGGCTTTGCCCGCGTCATGCGTGGAACCCAACAGTCTCTTATGGTGATGTTTCTCCTAGGTGGAGTGTCAACCTTTATTGGCGTAGTAATTGGTTCAATCGCAGGCTTTTACGGTAAGGCAGTCGATGCGCTACTGATGAGATTCACCGATCTAATCATCACAATTCCAGTAGTAGTTGTTGGTGCGGTAATTGGAAGCGCAGTGGGTAACCTTGGTTCCTTCGTCCTGGCTATGTTCCTTGGATTTTTCACCTGGACCGGTTTAGCTCGTTTGGTGCGTGGCGAATTCCTTAGCCTTCGTGAACGCGAGTTCGTTGATGCGGCAAGGGTTGCCGGAGCTAGAAACAGGAGAATCATCTTCAAACACATTCTCCCTAATGCACTAGGTGTCGTGATTGTCAGTGCGACGCTACTGATGTCTGCAGCTATTTTGCTTGAGACTGGTTTGAGTTTCATCGGATTTGGAGTTCAACTACCGGATGTTTCTCTTGGTCTATTGATTTCAGAGAACCAGGCAGCGTTTAGCACTAGACCTTGGCTGTTCTGGATGCCAGGAGTATTTATCGTGGTCATCGCGCTGAGTATCAACTTCATCGGAGATGGCTTGAGAGACGCTTTTGACCCACGTCAAAGTGAGCGCATCAAGCGAAGCAAGCTGGCTAAAGGCTCAAGTGGTTTGGTGAAGGCTGAAGGAATTGAAGAAAACCTAACCGCTTCTAACTCCAACGGAGCAATCCTTGAGGTCAAGAATTACGGCGTGGAATTCCTAGTTGACGGCGATTGGTATCCAGCGGTTGTAGATATGAACTTCAGTATCAACTCTGGTGAAGTTCTAGCAATTGTGGGTGAGTCTGGATCTGGAAAGAGTTCATCAGCGCTAGGCCTAATGGGACTACTTGCGAAGAATGCAAGAACTAGCGGTTCGGTATTGGTCAAGGGAACTGAAATGCGCTCAGCTTCTGCCGCTACTCTGCGTAAATTCCGTGGTCGCGAAGTTGCATACATCTTCCAAGAACCTATGTCTGCGCTTAACCCTGTCTACACAATTGGTTTCCAAATCGTTGAGACTCTTAGAGCTCACTTGGACATCAGCCCTGCTGCTGCTAAGGAACGAGCAATCGAACTGATCGGAATGGTTGAAATTCCGAATCCAGTCGACTCATTCAATAAGTATCCGCATCAACTTTCTGGAGGGCAAAGACAGAGAGCGATGATTGCTCAGGCACTTGCATGTAGTCCATCTCTGCTAATCGCTGATGAGCCAACCACCGCTCTTGATGTGACTGTTCAGGCAGAAGTTTTGGATTTGATGAGAAACCTCAAAGACAAGCTGAACTCTGCTGTGTTGCTTATTACCCATGACATGGGTGTTGTAGCTGACCTAGCAGATCGAATCATGGTCATGAAAGATGGACTAACAGTTGAACAAGGAACTGCTGATCAAATCTTCAACAAGCCGAATCACCCTTACACAATCTCTTTGCTGAATTCAGTTCCGAAGCTAGGTTCTGTCACAACTAGAACATTGTCTCTAGCAGATAGCAAAGCGGAGCCAATTCTCTCCCTGAAGAATGTCACCATTGAATATCCAAAGCGCGGTCGAGTTAAGGCCTTTGTCGCAGTGGATTCTGTGAGCTTGGACATCATGCCAGGTGAAGTTTTAGGTTTGGTCGGTGAATCAGGTTCTGGTAAAACAACTGTTGGTAGAGCCGCGATTGGTTTACTACCGGTCAAATCAGGATCGGTCTCCATTGATGGCAAGGAAATTGCTGGCGCAAGTTTCAGAGATCTGTCACAGGTTCGCAAGACCACAGGCATCGTTTTCCAAGATCCTGCGTCATCCTTGAACCCACGACTGCCTATCGGTGAAAGCATCGGTGAGCCTCTGCTACTTGAAAAGGTGGCAAGTGGCAAAGAATTAGACAAGATGGTCGAAGAACTTCTAGACAAAGTTGAACTGCCTCGTTCTTATCGAAACCGCTATCCTCATGAATTATCTGGTGGGCAAAGGCAAAGAGTGGGTATCGCAAGAGCCTTGGCTCTAAGCCCAAATCTACTTATTGCGGATGAGCCAACCTCAGCCCTAGACGTGTCTATTCAAGCAAGATTCCTTGAATTGCTTCAGGAACTGCAGGAAGAACTCAAATTTGCCTGCTTGTTCATCAGTCACGACATAGCAGTTGTTGAGATATTGGCTCACCGAATTGCAGTGATGCAGAACGGAAAGTTAGTTGAAGTGGGTTCACGTGATCAGGTACTAACTCGACCACAGGAGCTTTATACCCAGGCACTTTTGGCTGCGGTTCCTGTTCCAGATCCTAAGGAACAGAAAAAGCGTCGTGAGGCCAGAGCAAAGCTTTTGGCGGCAGCTAAATAGATTAGAGCCTTCTTTGCTCTGGGTAGGTTCATTTAGGGCCTATCTAAGTTAGAATTGGGCTATCCGGGCTCTTGCACCTTGTGCATGTCTGCTCAACAATAAAGCGTTGAAGTGATTACTCTTTTTGCGCTGACCGATGCCCTAAAGGACACACAGTAATGGCTCAAGTAACAAGAGATGACATCCGTAACGTAGCAATCGTGGCTCACGTTGACCATGGCAAGACAACCTTGGTTGATGCCATGCTTCGCCAGACCGGTTCATTCAGCGATCACGCCCAGCTAGGCGAGCGCATGATGGACTCAGGTGACCTAGAGCGTGAAAAGGGCATTACTATCCTTGCCAAGAACACCGCTATCGCCTACAAAGGTGCATCAGCAGGTGGAAAAGAAATCACAATCAACGTTATTGACACCCCAGGTCACGCTGACTTCGGTGGCGAAGTTGAACGTGGACTATCAATGGTTGATGGTGTTGTTCTTTTGGTTGACGCATCTGAAGGTCCACTACCGCAGACACGTTTCGTTCTTCGTAAGGCACTTGAGGCTAACCTCACAGTTATTCTTCTAGTCAACAAGACTGACCGTCCTGATGCTCGTATTGATGAAGTTGTTGAAGAGACTCACGATCTTCTACTTGGTCTTGCATCAGACATTCACGAAGATGTTCCAGATCTAGACATTGATGCAATTCTTGAGCTTCCAGTTATTTATGCTTCTGGTCGTGCAGGTCGTGCAAGCCTAAACAAGCCTGCTGATGGTGCAATGCCAGACAGCGAAGACCTAGAGCCGCTATTCGGTGCAATCCTGAAGCACATTCCTGCTCCAACATACGACGATGAAGCTCCACTTCAGGCTCACGTTACAAACCTTGACGCATCTCCATTCCTTGGTCGTCTAGCTCTTCTTCGTATCTTCAACGGAACTATCAAGAAGGGTCAGCAGGTTGCTTGGGTTCGCCAGGATGGCACAACTCAGAACGTAAAGATCACAGAACTTCTAAAGACCAAAGCACTAGATCGTTTCCCAACTGAATCAGCCTCCGCTGGTGACATCGTTGCTGTTGCTGGTATTGAAAACATCACCATCGGTGAAACACTTGCTGATCCAAACGATGTTCGTCCACTACCGATGATCACAGTTGACGATCCTGCTATCTCGATGACTATTGGTATCAACACATCACCAATGGCCGGTCGCGTTAAGGGAGCTAAGGTTACTGCTCGTCTAGTGAAGGATCGTCTAGACCGTGAACTTATCGGTAACGTTTCTCTCAAGGTTCTACCTACTGAGCGTCCAGATGCTTGGGAAGTTCAGGGTCGTGGAGAGCTTGCTCTTGCGATCTTGGTTGAGCAGATGCGTCGTGAAGGTTATGAGCTAACTGTTGGTAAGCCACAGGTAGTTACCAAGAAGATTGATGGCAAGCTTCACGAGCCTGTTGAAGATCTAACTCTAGATGTTCCAGAAGAGTTCCTAGGTGCGATGACACAGCTTATGGCTGCTCGTAAGGGCCGCATGAAGAACATGGTGAACCACTCAACCGGTTGGGTTCGCATGGAGTTCCTAGTTCCATCACGTGGACTAATTGGTTTTAGAACCGAATTCCTTACAAGCACCAAGGGAACTGGTATCGCTAACGCTATTTCAGCAGGCTATGAGCCATGGGCTGGAGAGATTGTTACACGTATCAACGGTTCTCTAGTTGCTGACCGTGCAGGTGTTGCAACGCCGTTCGCGATGATTGCTCTGCAGGAACGTGGATCATTCTTCGTTGAACCAACCAGTGAGGTTTATGCAGGTATGGTCGTCGGTGAAAACTCTAGAGCAGATGACATGGATGTAAACATCACCAAGGAAAAGAAGCTCACCAACATGCGTGCAGCATCTAGCGATGAGTTCCAGTCACTAACCCCTCCTCGCAAGCTATCTCTAGAAGAGTGTCTAGAGTTTGCTCGTGAAGACGAGTGTGTTGAGGTTACTCCTGAAGCAACCCGCATCCGCAAGGTTGAACTTGATGCCAACATTCGTGCTCGTAACACTTCTGCTAAGAAGCGCGCGAACGAGAACGCTGGCTAAGCAAAGTACTTAAACGAAAAATGGACCTCAATTGAGGTCCATTTCTCTTTAACTAGAACTTGTTTAGGCAGCTACTTTCTTAGCTGGCTTTAGGTAAAGGTAAGTTACCGGGATTAGGTAAGCGAACCATACGATTGACTCCAGAATTGCTGGAGCAGATCTGAAGCTCACTGTTCCTCTTAGAAGGACATCAACGAAACTGTCCTTCGGGATAATGCCGCTTAAGTCATATGCCTTCTCAGTTAAGAATGGGAACCAACCGATTTCCTGAAGCTCGTGAATTCCATAAGCAAGGATTCCTGCAGCCACGATGATCAAGAAAGCTCCGGTGTATTTGAAGAACTTGCTGATGTTAAGTTTTAGTGCTCCACGGTAAATCAGGTAGCCAAGACCTGCTGCTACCAACAAACCTAAGGTTGCTCCTAGTACTGGGTTGGTGTCTTCTCCTGCAGCACGTGAAGAGCTCCATAGGAATACTGAGGTTTCAACACCTTCACGAATAACGGCGAAAAACGCTACTCCGACAAGAGTAAATACTGAGGTTGAAGCAATATCAATCTTTTTGTGTAGTTCACCCTTTAGGGCACGGCTTTGCTGAGACATCCAGAAGATCATCCAGGTAACAAAGACAACAGCCACGATAGAGGCTAGGCCCGCAATCATTTCGTTGATGCCCTGAGGGGCAACGTTAACAAATACGGTGAGTCCGATACCGACAAGAATGGAGACCAGAATGGCAGCTACTGTGCCCCACAGCACCGCAATGGCACCGCTTTTGTTGTTTGTCTTCTTGAGGTAGGCAACTAGAATTCCTACGATTAGTGCTGCTTCTAGGCCTTCTCTTAGGCCAATTAGAAAGTTAGCTAGCAATTTTTCCTTTCGCGATGGTTATCAGACCATTCGAAGTTAGGGTTACCTAAGTAAAGATACCCTAAGTTCCAACTTAGGTCAATGGAAGGAAGAACTGAACTAAGGTTTTTCTATGGCCAAACAATCCTTCAACGCTAAAAGAATCTTTTTAGTTCACGCCCACCCTGATGATGAATCTCTTCAGACAGGGCACGTGATGGCCGATGCCGTTTTACGTGGAGCCGAAGTATTTCTATTTACCCTAACTAGAGGTGAGCGAGGTAAAGCCAAACTTGAAGAGCTTAAGTCTCTAGAAGCCAACCCATCGGCGATGGGTGCTTTCCGTGCTGGAGAAC
This sequence comes from Actinomycetota bacterium, assembly GCA_041171365.1. Lineage (GTDB taxonomy): Bacteria > Actinomycetota > Actinomycetes > Actinomycetales > Microbacteriaceae > Rhodoluna. The sequence continues at coordinate 15,916 of JBEDLY010000007.1, forward strand.
TTAAAAACGCCATGGCAGCTCTTGGGGTCAAGAACTTTAAGTTTGCTGGCACTAGAGCATATATCGATAGCGGAATGAGAATTGGAAACCTTGGAGTTCCAACTACACCTTTGAAACTAGATCAGATGTCTTTAGCTGCAGTATCAATTCCAGTTGTTGCAGATGACATTTTCCAAGCCATGGTTCAGTTCAAACCAGATGCTGTTATTACCTATAACGCTAGAGGTGGCTACGGGCACCCGGATCACAAGAAAGCTCACGACGCCACAGCCATGGCCATGCGAAGGTATCGCAAAGTCGTTAAGGGTAAAAAGCCAACTTTCTGGGTTATCTCTGAACCAGGGGAGAGAGCAACAGTAATCATTGGTGGGGAGAAGACAGCAGAACTAAAGAAGGCTGCTCTTCAGGCACACGCTAGCCAGGTAACTATCAAAAGAGACACATATTCGGTTGCTTCAGGAATTGAATTCAAGTTCACTGATCCAGAACGTCTTCGTCAGGCAAGCCCTAACTTCCT
>JBEDLY010000008.1:0-19488 GCA_041171365.1 Actinomycetota bacterium
GTTCGAAGAGACACAGCTACGAGTCACTGCAATTGAGTCAGGTGCAGTCGATTGTGTGTTTGTCAGCGATGGTGTGGAAAAACTTATTTCTAAAGTATTGTCTTGCGCGGATGTAAATGCTGATTTTGCGATAAGAGAACTACTCTCACAACTTGGCGAACTCACAATCAGTCAAGAAGGTTTTCAAAGTGCCGCTGTAGCGCTTGACACTCTAGATGCCAAAGAGGCCAAGGTCGTGAAGTCATTCTGTCAGCTCAATGACAACGCTCAAATGTCTATTGACTCAGGGTTATCGAAAGTAAAAGTGAACGCGACTCTTTTGAAAGTGCAGAGACTTCTTGTGTTGGACACTCGTTCTCAACTGCTTCTGAGAATGTATCGCCTTGGGGCTTTAGCCCTCTAGTTTTTCTTGTCCTGGAAGCCAGGAGAGACCATCTTTACCCCAGCCACGTTCCTCGATAATCTCAGCAGCTTCGGCTTTATATTCGTCAATGAGTCTGTCTACGTAGAGAATTCCCTCAAGGTGATCGAACTCGTGCTGGAAGATTCGGGCAAACCAACCCTCAGCTTCAATGTGCACTGGGTTTTGATCTAGATCTACGCCTTTAAGTGTTGCCCTATCGGCCCTTTTTAGTGGGAATCTCTCTCCAGGCACGGATAGGCACCCTTCAGAGTCAGATTCCCAATCAGGATCATCAGTCGGAACTTCCGATATTTCAAGAGTTGGGTTGATTACAACACCTCTCTGAGCAGAGCCGTCCTCAGCATCCCAGTCATACACGAATATCCTCAGGTTCACGCCTATCTGCGGTGCGGCTAGACCCACGCCTGGAGCTTCGTCCATGGTTTCATACATGTCTTGGACCAGTTTCCTGAGTTCCTCATCAAAAACAGTGACTTCCTGAGCTTTCGTATGTAGTACGGGGTTGCCAGTGATGCAGATAGGTCTAATAGTCATTTCTCAAATTTACCCTAAGGAGTGAGGCTTGTGATGGGTAGGCTAGGAAGGTAATAGTCCAGAGGAGTCGGGGATCATTTGAGAGTCATAGCAATTGGGTTAGCGCTGTTGTCAGCCGTGCTTCTTGCCGTTGGCACTCAGCTGCAAAATGGAGCAGTTGGTGATCAGAAGAAAGCCGCACTATCTGGTAGATCTCACCTCAAGCTTGGGCAATTGGCTGGTCTATTTAGAAGACCGCAGTGGCTCACAGGTTTAGCTCTCACTATTGGAGCTCTTGCACTTCAATTCACGGCACTTCTGCTAGCTCCACTTATTTTGGTTCAGCCGATTGGTGCAATTGCTTTGGTGATTACGTCTTTGCTCAATGCGCGCATCACCAAAACCAAACTCAATAAAGCCTCTATTCTCGCTATCGTTTTGTGCACAACAGGTCTGGGTGCGTTTGTTGTCATGGCAGCGAACTTTGCTAAAGAACCACCAATTGATGACAGCGCACTGCTACTTATTCTTTTGATGGCGATTCTGCTGATCGTAACTTTTGGATACATCTTCGCTAGGGGAGCATCAAGATTCAAACCAATCACATTCATCATCGGAGCTGGCGCTCTGTTTGGGTTTGTGGCTACTTTGACAAAGGTTGTTGTTAAGAGACTCTTCCAGCAAGATGGCTTCAATCGGATAGTTAGTTTTGAAGCCGAACTGGTTACCGACGGCCTAACACTTCTAGCTCTGCTCTGTATGTTGGCAGCAGGATTCCTAGGAGCTTGGTTTGTCCAGAACGCATACGCATCTGGTCCACCGGATCTGGTTGTAGCAGGACTCACAGTCATCGACCCTCTTGTAGCGGTAAGCATTGGCATAGTACTTCTAAACGAGGCTATGAACGCTCCACTGCCTGTTGTATTAGGTTTCCTAGCCAGCGGCGCGATGAGCGTAGTAGGCGTATTCCTGCTATCCAAAGTGCATCCTGAGATAATCAGGGAGTCCAAGCGGGCTCTGGGGTAAACTTGAGCTATCGCCTTAGGGCACTCAAATTCAAAGACAGGTTCAGCCTTGGCTCAATCAACTAGACATCCAGGACATCCGCTTAGAGTCCTGATAACTTCAGACACTTTCCCGCCAGACATCAATGGTGCCGCTAGATTCACCGAGAGACTCGCTGGAGGGTTAGTACGCAACGAGAACGACGTGCACGTCATCGCTCCTTCATTTAACAAGACATGGGGAACATCAACTGAGATCATTGACTCAGTTCCAATGACAGTTCACCGCATCCGCAGTTACAAGGTCCCATTTCACAAGACCCTTAGATACGTAAACCCATTCACGCTTCGAAAGAAGGTTGATCTAATTCTTGATGGCTTTGAGCCAGACGCGATTCATTCTCAGTCCCACCTGATCCTCGGACGTATCTGCATGAGAAGTGGTCTTCAAAGAAACATTCGTTTGGTTGCAACAAACCACATCATGCCTGAGAACCTTTTGAGATACCTCCCATTGCCTAAGTTCTTAGAAGAGCAATTCAAGGCAAAACTTTGGAAGGACGCGGGTAAGGTTCTGGCTAACTTCGACCACGTCACCACTCCAACAAGGAGAGCTGCTGAGCTTCTGGAGAAGGCTGCGGGAATGAGTAACGTTCTTGCTATTTCTTGCGGCATTGACGCAACTAATTTCACCAACACAACTCCCACTACAAACAAGCCATTCAGGATTTTGTTCCTTGGAAGACTTGACTGGGAAAAGCACATCCATAACTTGCTAAATGCAGTTGCTAAATTACCTAAAGAAATTGATGTCTACGTTGAAATTGCTGGTGACGGTAACCAGCGCAAGTACTTGACCGAGCTGGCTGTTGAATTAGGAATAGCCCCACGAGTTAAGTTCCTGGGACATATCTCAGAAGAAGAACTTCCTCTGGCATACGAGAGAGCAACTGTGTTTGCGATGCCATCCATTGCAGAGCTCCAGTCGATTGCCACTATGGAAGCTATGGCTTCAGGACGTCCAGTGATTGCCGCAAATGCCATGGCCCTTCCTCACCTGGTCCACGATGGTGATAACGGCTACCTATTCGAGCCAGATGATGTTGACCAGTTCACAGAGTGTCTATTGAAAGTTGCTACCGCTGACCAAGAAGAACTAAACCGCCTCTCAGAGAACTCAATTCACTTGATTCAGTCTCACGACATCAAGAAGACTCTCTCCATCTTTGAAGGCCTCTACAGGGGAGACCAGGACGCCAGACGCGAGAGTGATGATAACCTAGAGGACTACAACAACCCAATTGGACGACTCAGCGAGGCAGTCAGAAGAGCTGAACTAAGAGTTCGCAGACAAGCACTTGTTGCCTTGGGCAAAATCACCGAACTTGGAGATGACATCAAGGAAGGTCTAGATGAACTCAGAGCAGATGTTGTTAAGCAGGCCAAGAAAGTTGATCGCAAGGTAAGAAAAGGCGTCAAAAAGACTGTTGACAACGCCAAGAACAAACTGAAGCGTACTGACGAATAAACTAGTGGTGGTTGGGGGAGTTAGCTCAGCCGGTTAGAGCAGCGGACTCATAATCCGTCGGTCGCGGGTTCAAGTCCCGCACTCCCCACCACAATGCCCTTAGAGCCTTGGTTCTAAGGGTTTTCTTCTACTTCCTGAACCTCGTCAAGCCAATGTCCGTCGTCCTGAAACCTAAAGTGGACCAAGTAGAGATAACCTTGCAGGGTGAATATCAGATCAATCCTTGAGAGCATGCGTCCTCAGAAGACCGTCCCCGTAACCTCATGGACTGCCAAGAGTAGCTGGGATCTTTCACTAAAACGAGTAGCTGTTCTCTTTTTTGGTTTAGCCATCTTTGGGCTAGGAGAAGCCCTTCTTGTCCAAGGCTCTATTGGCAACGCTCCTTGGACTGTTTTTGCGCAGGGGCTCTCCATAAAGACCTCTATGAGCATCGGTTTGACAACTTTCATCATCAGCGTTTTCGTTCTGTTGATGTGGATCCCATTGAAGGAAAAGGTTGGCTTCGGAACCGTATCAAACATCGTGATAATCGCTTCTTTTCTCCAAATCGGTACCCTTGTCATCCCCAAACAGACAGAGTTCTTACCAGGGCTGGGTTTCACGCTCCTAGGAATTGCGATGGTAGGTTTCGGTTCGGCACTATACATAACCTGTGGATTAGGTCGAGGTCCCCGAGACGGAGCTATGACCGGCCTGCACTACAAAACGGGAGTTCGAATTGGTCGCGTGAGACTGGGAATCGAGTTAACAGTCCTCGTAATTGGATGGCTTTTGGGTGGAACCGTTGGCCTAGGGACAGCACTATTCGCTCTTTTCATCGGGCAGGCTGTTGCGATCTCTCTTGGGCTGGTCTCTAGAATGTCCAAAAAACATTAGTTTCGCCTAAATTTGGAGCTTCTCTGGTGAGCTTGATGGTTCCATGTAAACCTTTTAGTTCTACGCAGTCTTCTTACTTGAATAAAACACCACCTGAGTTGATCGACGGGTCTCAAATGAAAAATTGCCCACAAAACAGCCCAAAATCCTTGATTTATGAGGGTTAAAGCGATTCTTTGTGGCCACTTTGGAGACTAGCGCGTAAATCTTGTGTATGTAATCGTTATCATAATGCGACCGATTTTGGATCGAAAACACTATTTTCACCTCGCTCTAGGTGTTATTTTTTATCTTAATCTGCTCCATTGGTGGCGGAGAAACGAAAACTAATCGGAGGCATTGAAAAATGAATCGTCAAATGAAGCGGGCACTAAGCTCCGCGGTAGCAGTATCGCTAGGTCTAGCAGGTCTAGTTGGAGCAGCGGCTCCAGCACAGGCAGCTCTGCCAAGCACAACATTCAAGATCCACTTGAACGTACCTAAGGAAGTTGCTGAAAACTGGAACATTTGGTACTGGAACACCGGTAACGATGCAGTTGGCCCAGTGAACAACACCATTGGTTCAACGACCAAGACCGTTTCAGGTGAAGACGTAACACAGGACTGGACTCCAAACTTCGTTGGTGAAGACGCTTACGGTGCCTACGCAGAGTTCACTTTGCCTGTTACCCTAGCCGCTCTAAACAACGTTTTGAGAACCACTGAGTCATGGGATGGCCAAGCGGCTGCTCCAGAAGTTCCTGCTGTTCTAGATGACCCGCTAACTTTGGACGTTGACGAAAGCGCTGACGCTGTGCCAGCAAAGCCAGCAATTGCAAAATCAGACAAGCCACTAGGTGGAGACAACATCTTCCCTGCAGGCGAGAGTTGGTGGAACGTTCACACTGGTCAGCGCGAATACCCATTGACCAAGACCACTGACTACAAGGTATACATCAACGCTAAGTTGAGCGTTGCTCAGTCTCAGGGTTGGAACCTTTACTCATGGAACACAAGCGTTGCTCCTGGAAAGCTTCACGACTACGCAGTGTCAAAGAAAACAAGCAAGGTTGTTACCACAAAGGTAAAGGGTAAGACAGTCAAGAAGACCGTGACCACAACAACCAAGACCTACCCATACAGAGGTAAAGTCAGTGCAACCCAAACAGGTTGGCCATTCGTTGGTGAAGACAAGTACGGTGCTTACGCGATCGTAAAGACTGCAACTGTCTACGCTTCAAACGTTGGTCTAGTTCTGCGTCGCTCAACCGTTGCTAACGAGTGGGCAAAGCAGTCTGGTGACTTCAAGAACTCAGACGGCTTCACAAACGGTATCAAGGCTGACAAGGGTTCTCTGTACCTAGCTCTAGGTGGCTCAAACGTTCACTACACCGCACCAACATTCGTTGGTCGTTGGACTGCAACAGCTGCTTATGCCAACGGTCAGTTGACTGTGACTCCAGTTGCGCCAGCACACGTATCAATGAAGGGTATGTTCCCTTCAAAGATTGTTGTGACTGCAAAGAAGGGTGGAACCACTCTTACTTGCAACATCGAAAGCAAGGCTACACTTGCTGCGATTGACGCATCAGCATGGGCTCTGCCTGAAAACTGTTCAATGCCTGTAACTGCTCCTGCAGTTGGTGACGACTCCCAGACATGGGAAGTCTTCGTCCAGGCTTCAGCGCCAAGCGTTGGAACAGCACTTCTAGGTCCAGAACCTGCTGCAAAGGTGATCATCGAGGCACCAGCTAATTAGTTTCAGACAGCAAAAAATCTGGGCCCTGTGAGAACAGGGCCCAGATTTCTGTTAAAAAGTATGAAAAATGGAAACGATTACATAACGACCTGAGAGTCTTGCCTTTAGGCGTACATTTGGCTAAATAGTATTGATTTGTCTATAGAAAGGGCACCACTTGTCGATGTTAAAGAAATCAATCCGAAAGCGTTTACTTCCAGCCATTCTGGCCTTCGCCTTGATTGCACCTGTGTCAATCACAGTTACTTCAGCTTCAGCTGCTGGGGCATGTCCTACTGCACAGTGTGCGACATTAACTGTCCACTACAAGAGAACTAGCGTTCCAACTAGCTACGGGGACTGGGGTCTCTGGCTTTGGGCCTTTAAGGCTGACCCAGGTCTGCCTGAATCTCAGGTAACTCCATTCAGTGGTTCACAGCTTGACGCAAATGGATTCGCTGTTCTAACCACTCAGGTACCTATCACTCCGAACGTAACTCAGCTCGGTATGATTCCGAGACTCAAGAGCGGCTGGACAAAGGATGTGGACGTTGATCGTCTGGTCAATCTAGATTCAAACAAGTCTGCTGAGATCTGGATCCAGCAAGGGGATGCTTACATCTACAACAACTCAAGCTTCACGCTTCCTGCCGAAATCTGGGAAGCGTCTATTCAGACCTTTAAGACAATTAAAGTGACTCTAAGCAAGCCAAACGGAACCGCTGGTGCAGGTTTCTCAATCACAGGTACAGACGCCCCTGCAATTGAAAAAGTTGAGAAGATCAAGGATCTAAACAACAAAACTACCTCTAGCAACAAGCAGTGGTTGATCACAACAGCAACTGACATTCCTCTAGGTTCGAACCTTACTCTTGTTCACGAAGATGCTGACCCGGCTCGAACCTTCGGAAGCAGATTGATTAACCCTGCAGCAATCTTCACAAGCACTGAGTTTGTCAACGCGTACACCTACGATGGCGATGATCTCGGAGCGACTTACACAAGTGCAAAGACAGACTTCAGAGTCTGGGCACCGACTGCAAGTGAAGTTTCTCTTCTGACTTATGAAAGTGCAGACGCTGCTAAAAACACTGCAACTGTGACTCCAATGGTTAAGAGCGTCAAGGGAACTTGGACTGCTTCACTAAGCGGCGATAGACACCTTCAGGTGTACATGTACCGAGTCACTGTCGGTGGCAACACTGAAGAAGCTGTTGACCCATACGCTCGTTCAGTTACTGCTAACGGTGTTCGCGGTGTAGTCATTGATCTATCTAAGACTAACCCTGCCGGTTTCGTTTCGCAGGCTAAGCCTGCGTTCTCAGGTAAAGCTGCTGACTCAATCATGTATGAGTTGCACGTTCGAGACGCCTCAATCGAAGCTTCTAGCGGTGTAAAGGCTGCTGACAGAGGCAAGTTCAAAGGTCTAGCTCAGCTTGGTACAAGCGTCAAGGTCGGCAAGGTTTCAGGATCAACCGGTCTTAGCTACATGAAGGAACTTGGCGTAACTCACGTTCAGTTGCTTCCGATGTATGACTACGCATCAGGCGGAGATGAACTGAACCCGACATTCAACTGGGGTTATGACCCAGAGCACTTCAACGTTCCTGAAGGCCAGTATTCAAGCGACCCAACAAACCCGGTCGCTAGAATCACCGAGCTCAAGACCGCCATCCAAGCGATGCATAAGAACGGCTTGAGAGTAACCATGGACGTTGTTTATGGACACGTTGCAAGCGCGACTGAATTCAGCCAGAACCTTATCGTTCCTGGCTACTGGTTCAGAAAAGATGCAAGCGGCAACCTAACCAACCGATCAGGTTGTGGAAACGACACTGCAACTGAGCGTCCTATGGTTCGTAAGTTCATTGTTGACTCAATGAAGTTCTGGACCAAGGAATACAAGTTGGATGGTTTCAGAATTGACCAGATGGGTCTTTGGGATGTAACCACTATGAACCAGGTTGCAAACGCTGTTCGAGCAATCGAGCCAAAGGCAACAATCATTGGTGAGGCATGGAGCATGGGTGGAGACAGCGGTCAGCCGCAAGGAAACCAGACTCAGCTTGTCAACATGCCTGGCATCGGTGGTTTCAACGACGGAATTCGAAACGCTGTAAAGGGTAGCCCTGATGGTCTTTCTGACGGCGGTTACGTCAACGGAAACCCAGTTGGCACTCTGACTGCGTTGAAGTCTGGCATCATCGGTCACACGCCATCGAACGTACTGACAGTTCCTTGGCAGACACTTGATGCAGGTCAGTCCGTAAACTACGCTGAAGCTCACGACAACATGACGTTGTTCGACAAGCTTTGGGCAGTAAATAACCAGCGGTCAAGATCAGCGGTTGCAAAGCAATCAAGACAGATTTCTTCACTCTTGTTCGCTTCGCAAGGTACTGTGTTCATTCAAGCTGGTCAGGAGTTCTTGAGATCTAAGAACGGCGACCACAACAGCTATAGATCCTCGGATGCTGTGAACAGCTTGAAGTGGACCGAGCGCATTACTCAGAAAGTTTCTGTTGACTACAACAAGGGACTTATCGCCATGCGTAAGGCTCACCCTGCATTTAGGTTGAACACTCCAACTAGCATTCAAGCTAACTTGAAGTTCCTAAACGCTCCTAACAACGTTCTTGCCTTCTCATTGAACGGCAAGGCAGTCAAGGACAAGTGGTCAACCATCGTTGTGATTTCTAACCCGAACTCAACAACTCAGAAAGTGACCCTGCCATCTGTAGGGGACTGGAAGGTCGTAGTTTCTGGAGACAAGGCTGGAGTAACAACTTTGAGCACATTGAAGAAGACAAAGGTTGCTTCAGTTGCTGCCAACAGCACACTGATCATTTGGAAATAAGAGAATCAAAAGAATCCATAAATTCAATCAAAGAGAGAATGGGAAATGAAAAATAGAACAAGAAAAGTAGTAGGTCTGATTGCTGCACTTAGCGTTGTTGGCAGCGGTCTAACCCTTGCTAATCCGGCTTCAGCGGTCTCTAACTTGACTATCTGGGCCGACAAGGGAACTCTCGACACAATTAAGGACAGAGTGAAAAAGTGGGACACAGAGAATGCTGCCTACACAGTAACAATCGTTGAAAGAGACTTCGGAACCGTTAGAGAAGTTCTAAAGACTGCTGTTCCAAAGGGCCAGGGTCCTGACATTCTCGCGGGAGCTGCTCACGACTGGATCGGTAACTTGGTAGCGGCTAACGTTCTGCTTCCAATTGATGCCAACCTTCCAGCCAACTTCAAGGACGACTTCGTCCCTGGAGCACTTCAGGCTATGAAGTTCAACGGTAAGTACTATGGAGTTCCTGGTTGGACCGAGAACATTGCGATCCTTCGCAACGTAAAGAAAGCGCCGAAGCCAGTGAAGTCTGTAAACGACATCAAGGATGGCGAGCTAGGAATTAACTACGATGCAACTAACTCTGACCCGTACCACCTATACCCGTTCCAGACTATGTTCAGTGCTCCTGTCTTCAAGACAATCACATCAGGACCTAACAAGGGTGACTGGTCTGACACAGTCGGTATGGGCGGAACTAACGGTGCGAAGTTCGCTAAGTGGCTAGCTCTAAAGGGAACTAAGTTCTTTGGTCCTCCATCAAACGCAAAGATTCTTTGTGACTTCCTTAACCCCGCAAAGACCACAATGGTCAAGGGCAAGCCAGTCAAGACTGGTGCTATCAAGTACTGGGTCACTGGTGCATGGAACATCAATTCAATTGAATCTGGTGCTGGTGGATGTAAGACAGGTCTAAAGGTTGGCACAGGTTATTCAATTGATCCGCTTCCAACTGGTCCAACTGGAACCAAAGCTCAGCAGTTCCTTGGTATCCGCGGTTACCTAATGGTTGCTTCAGGCCCTAACAACACCACTAACGTTCCAGGTGCTGTAGACCTAATGAGATTCATGTCATCTGAGTCCACTCAGTTCAGTCTTTACGACAACTACAACAAGACACCTGCTAACAAGGCAGCTCTTGAACGTGCAAAGGTGAACCCAGTTATCAAGGGCTTCGCAAATGCTGCTAACACAGTACCGATGCCAAACTCTCCAGCAATGGCTGCAGCTTGGACCATCTGGGGTAAGGCACAGACAAGAATCATCCAAGGTAAAGAAAAGAAGCCAGACGTTGCTTGGGCGACAATGGTCAAAGCTTTACAGACAGCAATCGACAAAGTTAAGTAACAAAATAGACCAGCAGTGGGCACCTTCAAGGTGCCCACTGTTTGGCGTCTAGCTTCCGAAAACAGTTTCAGGCACCGAAAGGCAAACAATGGCTTTATTTAGAAATCTGAGTAGACAAGGGGAGGGGCCAAGCCTTTCCGGAACCTTGTGGAAACTCGGTGCCCTTGGTGTAACTGACGCTATTGCCGTAACCATGATCATGGTGCTTTTAGCTCAAGAGCTCATCCTTGCTGCTGCAATAAGCATCGCTGTTTTGCTTCTTGTGAACTGGATCTATCTGCGTAAGGGCGGCCTGCCAGCCAAGTACCTCGCACCCGGTGTCTTATTTCTCATTGTTTTTCAAATCTACGTTCTTGTTTTTAGCGGGTACACAGCCTTTACAAACTACGGAAGTGCCCACAACGGTGACAAGGCACTAGCAATTCAGACCATTGAGAATGCTGCTTTTAGAACCGTTGAGGGTCCTGACTACACAATCAAGTTAGCTAAGGCTAATGATGACGGTGCTAGAGCCTTCATCATGACTGACAACATGACCAATGAGGTCTTTATCGGTGAAGATGGCAAACTACCTGTTCCTGTTGCTGAAGGGTCTTACGTTCTCAGCAAGGAGTGTGCAGATAAATACGACGAAGATATTGAAAACTGCGCGAAAGCTGCAGAAACGGTAGATGGCTACTCTACACAAAACATTGATTCTCTTTCTCAACTTGAGAAGAACAAGTTCGCTTCTATTCGCGTGGCAACAGATCTGAACAACTCCAATGTTGGAATCAAGACATCAGACTTCACCATAGCCGTGCCGTCCGAAGCAACCCTTGTTTATGACGCAAAGCTAGATACGTTCACTGCATTAGTAGATGACGACTACGGTGCCTACATGCAAGGGGATGTATTCAAGCCTGCGTCTGATGGATACTTCAGACTCGATGGCGTTTTGGAAAATGAAAAACTCGATGGTGGATGGCGTGTTGAAGTAGGGCTGGCAAACTTCGAGACCATTTTCACAGACGAGCAATTGCGCGAACCTTTGTTCAAGGTAATCACTTGGACCTTCATCTTCGCAATTCTTACCGTTTTGACTACATTCATTCTCGGTTTGTTTATCGCACTTACTTTCAATAGCGACAAGCTCAAAGGTAAGAAGATCTACAGAGCTGTGATGATTCTGCCTTATGCCTTCCCAGGGTTCTTGTCAGCCTATGTATGGGTTGGTTTGCTGAACCGTGAGAATGGCTTCATCAACACGGTAATTTTGGGTCAAGCTCCAGGCTCTGAAGGTAACTTCCCTTGGTTGCTTGAAGAAAACCCAGCCCGACTTGCAGTGCTGCTTGTGAACCTGTGGCTTGGTTTCCCTTACATGTTCCTCATCACAACTGGTGCGCTACAGGCAATCCCAGCCGAATTGAATGAGGCAGCTGAAATCGACGGTGCTACGGGATGGCAGAACTTCAGATTGATTAAGTTACCACTGCTTCTAATCTCAATCGCCCCATTGCTGATCGCCTCATTTGCCTATAATTTCAACAACTTCACGATAATTTACCTTCTGACAAAGGGTGGACCTAGTGATTCGGGCATCACGGATTATGACGTTGGTGGAACAGACATTCTTATCACGTTCGTTTACAAGATCGCATTCTCAGGAACTGGTCAAAACTATGGTTTGGCAAGCGCTTTCTCAATCCTGATTTTCATCGTTGTAGCAACAATTTCTCTCATCAGTTTCAAGAGAACTAAGAAGTTCGAGGAGATCGTCTAATGGCTAACGCAACTATGACAAGAAGAAAACCATTCAACATAGCGAAATGGTTTGTATCTACTGGCTGGAGACACCTAGTAGGTCTGGCAGTCAGCGTATTCGCCATCTTCCCGATTCTTTACATCATTTCTACCTCGCTGTATCCAAACAACGACATCAACAACACAACAGCTCTTTTCCAAGAGATCTCTATTGCCAACTACTTAGAGTTGTTGGCTCAGGAAACTAGACCTTTCGCTAGATGGTACCTAAACACCGTCTACATCGGTATTGTTACCTCGGTCGCTTCTGTGTTCATCAGTGCTTTGGCAGCGTATGCATTCTCAAGACTTAGATTCAAGGGAAGAAGACCAGGTCTTCTAGCCTTGATTCTTATGCAGATGTTCCCGTCCATTCTTGGTTTGGTAGCGATCTTCAGCTTGATGAGCGACATTGGTCAGGTGTATCCACAAATCGGTCTTAACACGCAGCTTGGTCTTATCCTTGTCTACACTGGTGGAGCCCTAGGTGTTGGAACCTACTTGATGTATGGCTTCTTTAACACTGTTCCTAAGGAAATTGACGAGGCAGCAACTATCGATGGTGCATCGCATGCAAGAATCTTCTTCACTATCATTCTTCGCCTTGTTGCCCCAGTTCTAGCAGTTCAAATGCTTTTGAACTACATCGGAGTAACTAGCGACTACATCTTGGCATCGATTCTGCTTACAGATCCGAACCAGCTAACGCTGGCTACTGGTCTTCAACAGTTCATCAGCGACCCATACTCTAAGGACTGGTCGATGTTCGCCTCTGGAGCTGTATTAGCAGCGATTCCGAGCGTTATTCTCTTCCTCTTCCTGCAGAGATACATCACATCGGGTCTAACCGGTGGAGCTGTAAAGGGATAGTCAGGTTCTAAGGAAAACAGCTCTACTCAATAAAAAAATAGAGCTGTTTGCTTAGCCACGTTCGTTTAGGTAGCAGACTCCACACAGTGATTCATAAGTGACCTCTACGCCGTCAATAGCCACTTGGTCACCCTCAAAGATGAACTCGCCATCAAATTTGCGTCCATTAAACATTGCCTTGCGACCACATCGACAAATGGTCTTGAGCTCTTCCAAAGAGTGAGCTAGTTCCATAAGGCGAATTGAGCCAGGGAATCCAACAGTAAGGAAGTCAGTTCTAATTCCATATGCAAGCACTGGTACTCCATCTAAAACAGCTAACTCGAATGCCTGGTCAACCTGTTCACGGGTAAGGAACTGAGCCTCGTCTATTAGAAGACAGGCTAGGTTCTTGATTCCTGGGATGATCAATCCGTTGTTGGCATATTCGTGAGCAAGTTCTCTAAGGTTTGCTCCTGGTGTCACAAGGAAATCAACGTGTCTATCAACACCCAGTCTCGAGACGATAGCTGAATCGCCTTTAGTGTCTACAGCAGGCTTTGCTATCAGAATCTGCTGGCTACGTTCTTCGTAGTTGTGAGCAACTTGAAGAAGTGCGGTGCTCTTACCGCTATTCATCGCTCCGTAGCGGAAGTAAAGCTTTGCCATTATCGGCCTTTCTTGGCTCTCTGCGTATCTATAACTATGCTAGCCAGCATGACGCTTGGTTCTGCGTTCATCCGCCTGAGTGGCTTTCTGACGTTTAAGCTTTGGGGGTGTGTTTGTGGTCTAGACGAGAAGAAACCCGCCAACTATTCGTTGACGGGTTCCAACTGTGAAGCTTATTTGTCGTTCTCGATAGCCTTTAGAACCTGAGACTCGATCTCTTGAGCGTGGTGTCTAGCCTGCTCGATTTCAGTCTTAGTTGCAGGTGTAATGCGGTCCTGGAAGTAGAAGCGGGAGAGAGCTGATCGCACTCTTGCTCCAACGGTAATCTTTCCATTGGCATTAGGTCTGGCAAGGGTTGGCTGGTAATCCTTGAAGTCCACTAGCTTGTATAGCTCGTAGGCGTCTAGCGGCTCGTGTACCTCAATGTATTCACCGTGTGGCAGTCTCACGATTCGTCCTGATTCGCGTCCGTGGATTGCTACTTCCTTGTCCTTACGCTGAAGTGCCAAGCACACGCGCTTTGTAACAATGAACGCAACAATCGGTAGAACAATCAAAGAGATCTGCATCGATACCAGTACCTGGTTCAAGTTCATCTTGAAGTGTGTAGCAATCAAGTCGGTGCTCGCACCAGCCCATAGAACCGCGTAGAACATCACACCAGCAGCACCAATAGCAGTTCTGGTTGGGGCGTTACGTGGCCTGTCAAGCATGTGGTGTTCACGCTTGTCTCCAGTTACCCAGTTCTCGATGAATGGGTAGATGGCAACAAGAGCTAGGAATACCAAGCTGATTGTCAACGGAAGCAAGATATTCATTGACACGGTGTAATCACCAATCATGAATTCCATACCTGTTGGTGCCAGACGAAGAGCCCCATCTAGCCATCCAATGTACCAGTCAGGTTGGGTACCAGCTGAAACAGGGGATGGGTCATAACCACCGTAGTTCCAGATTGGGTTGATTGTGAAGAATGTAGAGATCACCATGATGGCACCGAAGACGATGAAGAAGAATCCACCAGCCTTCGCAACGTAAACAGGCATTAGTGGGTAGCCAACAATGTTGGTGTCTTTTCTACCTGGTCCTGAGAAGTGAGTGTGCTTGTGAATAATCAGCATGAACAAGTGCAATGCAAGGAAGACAAGAATCAATGCAGGGATCAACATGATGTGCAGTGAGTAAAGTCGACCAATAACTACGTGTCCAGGGAATTCACCACCGAACAATAGTGAAGATATTCCAGTTCCAATGAATGGAACACCCTTGATCATTCCGTCAATAATTCTTAGACCGTTACCGGATAGAAGATCATCTGGAAGAGAGTAACCGGTGAATCCACCAGCCATAGCAAGAATGAACAGCACGAAACCAACTACCCAGTTAAGTTCTCTTGGCTTACGGAATGCACCAGTGAAGAAAACTCTAAGCATGTGAAGGCCAGCAGCAGCTACGAACAAAAGTGCTGACCAGTGGTGAACCTGTCTCATGAGAAGACCACCGCGGACTTCGAATGTGATGTACAAGCTTGAGTCGTACGCCTTAGACATAATCGCTTCCTTTAGAGGAGCGTAGACACCTTCGTACTTCACCATTGTCATTGATGGGTCAAAGAAGAAAGTTAGGAAGGTTCCTGAAATCAGAAGCACGAAGAATGAGTACATCGCGACTTCACCAAGCATGAATGACCAGTGATCAGGGAAAATCTTTCTTCCGAATTCCTTCAGAATTCCAGAAGCGCCAACTCTTTCATCAACGTAGTTCGCAGTTCCAGCTAGGAAGGAATTCTTCTGAGGCTTTGTTTGTGTAACAGACATTACTTCACACTCCTATCCCAGAATGACGGACCAACGGGTTCTAAGAAATCACTTTGTGCCACTAGGTAGCCTTCGCTGTCGACGGTAATTGGAAGCTGAGGTAGTGGTCTTGCAGCAGGACCAAAGATAACCTTGCAACCGTTTACCAAGTCGAAAGTTGATTGGTGGCAAGGGCATAGTAGATGGTGCGTTTGCTGCTCGTAGAGAGCGACAGGGCAACCAACGTGTGTACAGATTTTTGAATAAGCGACGATTCCTTGATAAGACCATGATTTACGATCTTCAGCTTCGTTTAGCTCGCTAGGGTCGACGCGCACTAGAAGTACGGCAGCCTTAGCTTTCTCTTCCAAATAGTCGTGTTGGCTTGGGTTCAAGCCAGCTGGAATCACCTGGAACACGGAACCAAGAGTCACATCTGACGCTTTGATCTCAATACCGGTTGGGTCCTTTGCTAGGCGAGTGCCTTTCTTCCAGTAAGTGTGTCTTAGTGAATCCCCAGGGTTTGGGCCTAGGTCAGCTAGCAGAATGATTCCCGGGAACGGGAATAGAGCTAGGGATCCGTAAAGTGTTCTGCGGATAAGTTTTCTTCTTGTAAATCCAGACTCCTGGTTTGCAGCAGCAAGAATTTCAATAGCAGCAGCACGCTTCTCGTCTGAACCGCGTACTAGGTGACGCTCTTCGGAAACTTCGTTGTCTGGCATAAGTGTCTTAGCCCAGTGAACAGCACCGATACCAATACCCATTAGACCTAGAGTCATTCCAACACCAAGGTACAAAGTGTTTAGGCGAACGCTTGATAGGTCTTCTGAGAGTGGGAAGTTGAAGTATGCCCATAGAGCAAACGCGCTTCCAAGCATGGAAAGAGTGAAGAGTAGCGCGACCTGACGAACGGCAGCCTTCTCGTGCTTCTCGCTCTTGTCAGTCATGCGAACGCGGTGAGGCTCTAGACCTGGGTCCGCAACTGCGTCTTCGTTTACTACGCCGCGCAGTCCTAGTTCATACTCGTGTTCTGAGTAAGAGCCAGAAGCTTTCTCAAGATCCTTCTTTACTTCTACTTCATTTGAGTTGTCGCTCATTTAATCTCTCTAATTAGTTTGACTTGGCTGCAAGCCAGACGGCGATAATGATTAGTAATCCAAGAAGTCCGAACCAAGCAACAAGTCCTTCTGAAACTGGTCCTAGACTTCCAAGCTCTTCACCACCAACAGACGCGTTTTCCTGAACGAATGTTAGGTAGGTAATAATGTCGTTTTTCTGTTCTGGAGTGATGTTTGCATCGCTGAATACAGGCATGTTTTGAGGACCTGTAACCATAGCTTCGTAAATAGTCTTAGCGGATGAATCCATTAGTCCGGGAGCATACTTACCCTGAGTTAAGGCTCCACCAGCACCGGCGGCGTTGTGACACATCGCACAGTTGATCCTGAAGAGTTCACCACCCGCTGAAGGGTCTCCGTTGGCTTGTAGGTAGGCCTCATCAGGAATCGATGGACCAGTTCCTAGTGAACCGATGAACGCAGCCATTGCAGCGATGTCTTCTTCTGTGAATTGAACAGGCTTCACTTCAAGCTGAGGACCGCTGGCAGCTCCAGGCATACGACCTGTTGAAACTTGGAAATCTACTGATGCTTCACCAACACCGATAAGGCTTGGTCCATTCTGCGTACCTTCAGCGTTCTTTCCGTGACATGATGCACAGTTTGCAAGGAAAATCTTTTTTCCTAGATCAATCTGCTCTTGAGTTCGCACCACTTCGCGGTTAGGGGCGACCGCTGCGCTTACTGTTGAGTAACCGGTGCCCACAGCAAGAAGTGCGGCAATCATTACGATACCTAGAGCTCTTGGACTACGTCTAAGTCCATTTACTTTGCGTCTAAGTTGCTTCATTTATAGATTCAGCTCTTTCTTTTTCTTATTTCAAAACGTAAATGATTAGGAACAAACCGATCCAAACTACGTCAACAAAGTGCCAGTAGTAGGAGACCACGATTGCTGCTGTTGCTTCTTTGTGTCCGAACTTCTTAGCTGCGAATGTGCGACCAATAACGAACAAGAATGCAATCAGACCACCGGTTACGTGAAGTGCGTGGAAACCAGTTGTCATGTAGAAAGCGGATCCGTATGAGTCGCTACTCAGGCTCACACCTTCGCTAATTAGTGTTGCGTACTCCCAAACCTGACCTGCTACGAAGACTGCTCCGAGCACATAGCTGATGATGAACCATTCGACCATTCCCCATTTGAGCGGAGACTTACCAGTTGATCTAGGCTGCATACGCTCTGCAGCGAAGACGCCGAACTGGGCTGTGAATGAAGAGGCTACAAGGATAAGTGTGTTGATGAGAGCAAAAGGCACGTTCAGGATTGAAGTTCCGTGTTCCCAAAGCTCTGGAGCGTTCGCTCGCAAGCTGAAATACATTGCAAACAGGGCAGCAAAGAACATAACCTCGCTACCAAGCCAGACGATAGTTCCTACTGAGGTAGGGCTTGGGCGATGAATCTGTGAGTGTGCAAGGGGAGCTGTTGACATGTCTTAATACTACCTGTCCAAATCGTTATAAATGCGCTGTTAGCCCTATTGTGGCGGTGTTTTTGAACATTTTTCAAAATTCCGGCGAGTAAACTAACCAACATGAATGAAGCTCAAAGTTGGTCCGCAGTTCTCAGCGCGCTTGGAACAAAAACAAACCTAACAAGGAGTCAAGCAATTTGGGCTATGGAACAAATTATGGGTGGGGAAGCCAGGGAAGAAGACATGAGTGCCTTCCTTGTTTCACTGAGAACCAAAGGTGAGACTCTCGAAGAGATTTCTGGCTTCGTGGATGTGATGCTTGCTAATTCCTTGCCTAGTCCAATTTCGAATGACGCAATCGACATTGTTGGCACCGGCGGGGACCAGCTCGGGACTGTAAACATTTCAACCATGGCTGCTATTTTGACCGCAGCATGCGGTTATCCGGTGCTAAAGCACGGGAGTAGATCCGCCTCCGGCAAAACCGGTTCATCAGAGATGCTGGAGGCTCTCGGCGTCAATCTTAATCTAAACCCAGAGCAATTGGCTCAGGTATTCAAGAAAACGGGAATTACGTTCTTCTTTGCACCTCTATTCCATCCATCTCTAAAACACGTCGGACCTACTCGCAAGAAGTTAGGAATCCCTACAACCTTCAACTTCCTGGGCCCTCTGGCAAATCCAGCCCAACCCATTGCGACCGCTCTTGGGGTCGCGAACCCAGCAATGGCGCCATTGTTAGCCTCAGAATTGGCTCTCCGTGGCCGTTCAGGCCTTGTTTTCAGGGGTTCCGATGGTCTGGACGAGCTAACTACAACTGGTCCAAGCAAGGTTTGGGTGGTTTTTGGTGAAAAAGCGACTGAATACAACTTTGATCCGAAGGACATTGGCATCGAATATGCCTCTGTTGACCAGCTTCTAGGCGGAAATGCAGAGGAAAATGCTCTGGTTGCTAGAGCTATTTTCGGTCAAAACTCGTCATTTACGGGGGAGAAGTCTGCAATTCGCGACATTGTGGCCCTTAACGCTGCCGCTGGCATCACAGCCTACGAATTGAGCAAATTGGATTCAGTGGATCAGTTTGATTTGAACAAGTCTTTGGCGAGGAATTTTGAAACTGCTCACAAAGCATTAGCTGATGGTAGAGCTATAGCAAAGTTGAATGAATGGGTCCTGGCAACTCAAGAAGTCGGGGAATAGGCTCTCTAGACGAATAAAACATTACTTGACATAATGTTCATTATCGGTGTTATATCAATCCAAGTCGGTAGTACGGAACCTAACCTTTAGCCAGTCCCGCAGCTCATGAGGTGCCAATGACTCTTCGCTTGAAATTAGTTCTTCAACATTCCACCAGCGATACTCCAGGATGTCTCTGAGTTCATCTTCAGTAAATCCAGACGTGTCTGGTTCGAAATGTTCAACTTGCAGTTCGTAGATCGTATCTGTGTAGGTATGAAAATTCTTGCCATCAGCCCAGTCCCATCGACCAGATGCAATTAGAACCGGATCGCCTAAAGTATCTGAGTCAACGACCTTTCCAGTTTCCTCACGAAGCTCTCTCACAGCGGCTTCCAGAGTCGTTTCGCCCTCATCAAT
>JBEDLY010000009.1:0-17943 GCA_041171365.1 Actinomycetota bacterium
CTAATGACTTCAAAAGGTGCAAAGGTTCTGGTAGGTCCCTTCACTTACTTCTCCCCTGGTTGATGGCTTCAAACTTTCTCCATAGCGCGCCAGCATCGGCAAGCAAAGCTACAAGCGGTTGATTTGAATTCAGAATGAAATCAGCTGCTGCAGCTCTCTCTATCGCTGAAGCTTGAGCCTTGACTCTAGCTAAGGCCTGCTCTGGAGAAAGACCTCTGCTGGCAACTAGACGACTAACCCGGTCAATCTCAGGAGCTTCCACACTCACGATTGCATCAAACGGAAGCGAAACATTCGCCTCAACCAGCAATGGAACAGTGTAGATAACCATCGCGTCTTCTGGCAATTCTGAAATTAATTCCTGAGCGCGCGCCCTAACAAGCGGATGAATTATCGCTTCGAGTTCTGTTCGTTTCTCAGCATCATTGAAGACGACATCGCCAAGGGCTTTGCGGTCTAAAGCGCCCTCTGTATCGAAAACTGATTCTCCAAATACCTGCTTGATTTGATCAAGCCCTTGTGTTCCTGGCTCAACAACTTCTCTGGCAAGTTTGTCGGCGTCGATCTCTATTCCGCCAAGCGAAACCCAATGAGCCGCAACAGTTGTTTTACCTGCTGCTATGCCGCCAGTTAGACCAATCAAGAACATGCTCTAAGCCTAACTTGTCGTTAAAGCAAAGACGGGTTGAGCATAAGCCCAACCCGTCTCTAATACTTCTAACTATTCAGCACTCTTTAGCTTGTCGCGAAGAGCTGATAGAGCCTCATCATCAGAAAGAGTTCCCTCTGATGCTGTTGCACCTTCAGATGAAGATGAAGTAGTTGTGCTGGCCTGAACTTCTGGCTTTGCATCAGGAAGAGTTGCTGCTAGCTCGTTAGCTGCCTTAACCTGCTTCTTGTGCTCTTCCCAGCGTGCGTGAGCTTCAGCGTATTCCTTCTCCCACTTAGCCTTAGCATCTTCGAATCCAGGCTTCCACTCGCTAGTTGCTGAGTCGAAACCTTCTGGGTACTTGTAGTTACCCTGGTCATCAAAGTCAGTAGCCAATCCGTAAAGAGCTGGGTTGAAGTCAGTACCCTCTGGGTTTACTTCTTCAGTAGCCTGCTTTAGAGATAGCGAGATACGACGACGCTCTAGGTCGATGTCAATAACCTTGACGAATACGTCCTGGTTAACTGTTACAACCTGGCTAGCAAGATCGATGTGCTTCGCTGATAGCTCACTGATGTGAACTAGACCCTCGATGCCATCTGCAACACGAACGAATGCTCCGAATGGAACGATCTTTGTGACCTTACCTGGTGCGTACTGACCGATTGCGTGTGATCTAGCAAATACCTGCCATGGGTCTTCTTGAGTTGCCTTTAGAGATAGTGAAACACGCTCTCTGTCTTGGTCAACTTCTAGAACCTCAACAGTAACTTCCTGACCGATCTCTACAACTTCACTTGCGTGCTCGATGTGCTTCCATGAAAGCTCGCTTACGTGAACTAGACCATCAACGCCACCAAGGTCGATAAACGCACCGAAGTTCACGATAGATGAAACAACACCTGTGCGGATCTGTCCCTTAGCAAGGTCAGCTAGGAATGTGCTGCGGTTAGCAGACTGAGACTCTTCTAGAAGAGCTCTGCGAGAAAGAACAACGTTGTTGCGGTTCTTGTCTAGTTCCAAAATCTTTGCGTCAACATTCTGACCAAGGTAAGGAGTTAGGTCGCGAACACGACGTAGTTCGATTAGAGAAGCTGGAAGGAATCCACGAAGACCGATGTCAACGATAAGTCCGCCCTTAACAACTTCGATTACCAAACCGGTAACGACGCCATCAGTTTCCTTGATCTTTTCTACATCGCCCCACGCACGCTCGTACTGAGCACGCTTCTTGGAAAGAATTAGGCGGCCTTCTTTGTCTTCTTTCTGAAGAACAAGGGCCTCGATTGAATCACCAACAGCAACGATGTCGCCTGGGGCTGCATCATGTCTGATTGATAGTTCACGTGAAGGAATAACACCTTCGGTCTTGTAACCGACGTCTAGTAGAACTTCGTCGCGGTCAATCTTGACAACGATACCTGCGATTAGATCGCCGTCGTTGAAAGATTTTAGGGTTTTTTCGATTTCTGCTAGTAATTCTTCAGCTGAACCGATGTCGTTAACTGCTACCTGCTTAGGAGCTTTGTTGGTGCTACTTGTCATAGAGAGGTTGTCTCGATCTTATTTTTACTCGGGCCAATCACCATTTGAAAACTACGGGCGTAGCAACTCACAGCAATTGAACTTGGACTGGGTTTATTTAAGTCTAAATTCAGACCTCAGGAAAGTCTATACGGTCTTCTTGCCCGAAACAACGCGGATTAGACCATCAAGCACATTATCTTCGTCCGGCCCAACAACCTCTATTGTGAGCTCTTCCCCATGCTTAGCCCCAAGGCTCAAAATGGCGAGGATGCTGCTTCCATCAGCTTTCTTACCTACGCGGTTAGAAACCGTGACGCTGTGGTTGCTGAGGCTTGCCAAGCGGACAAAATCGGCTGCTGGCCTAGCATGTAGGCCTACTTCAGGCCCCACAGTGCAGGTTTTCTTAGCCATTAGTGAGCAGCCTCATCCCAACTCTTACCGACTCCAACGCTCACTTCTAGAGGCACTAGAAGGTCTGCAGCTTCATTCATTCCCTTGATTACCAGCTCTTGAACCTTTGCAAGCTCACCCTTGGCAACTTCAATCACCAATTCATCGTGAACTTGAAGCAGGATACGGCTCTTCACTTTGGCGGCGACTAGAGCCCTGTCGACGTTGATCATGGCTGTTTTCATGATGTCGGCGGCAGTTCCCTGAATAGGAGCATTGAGTGCTGCACGTCTTGCATTTTCTTTAACTGCGAAAATCTTGCTCTTTAGGTCCGGGAAGGGTCTTCTTCTGCCCGCAATAGTCTCGGTATATCCTCGGTCTTTAGCCTCTTCAACTACCTCGCTCAGGTATCTTCTAACTCCACCGAAACGATCGAAGTAATCAGCCATCAATTGTTTGGCGTCGGCGTTGGTGATTCTGAGCTGCTTGGCTAAGCCATACTCGCTAAGGCCATAGACAAGTCCGTACGACATTGCCTTAACCTTTGACCTCATCGCTCCGGTTACCTCTGCAGGTGGAACTCCATAGATTCTTGAACCAACGAACTTGTGAAGGTCTTCACCTGACTTGAAAGCCTCGATGAGACCCTCATCCTGACTCAAGTGAGCAAGGATTCTCATTTCAATTTGTGAGTAATCAGCAGTTAGAAGAGTTTCGAACTCCTCGCCAACGATGAAAGCATCACGGATGAGTCTTCCTCTATCGCTTCTAACAGGAATGTTTTGAAGGTTTGGATTCTCTGAAGAGAGTCTTCCGGTGGAAGTGCCGGTTTGAACATAGGTGGTGTGAATCCTGTTGTCAGGTCCAACTGATTTGCTTATGGTCTCAACGATCTGGCGAATCTTTGTCACTTCACGATGAGCAAGTAGCTTCTCAAGGAACGGGTGACCATTCTGTTCAAACAATGTAGTCAGAGCTTCAGCATTAGTTGAGAAACCAGTCTTTACTTTGCTGGTGCCTTCCATACCCAAGTCATCGAACAAGACAGTTTGCAGTTGCTTCGGAGATGCAAGATTGATTTCCTTGCCGATAATCTCATAACACTCTGCAGCAATCTTGGAGATCTCTTTGTCAAGCTTCTTCATAAGCTTGGTCATGCCATCAGTATCCAAAGTGATTCCGGTGTGCTCCATCTTTGCAAGTGGATTACTTGCTGCAAGCTCAACTTCTTTGTAAACGTTCGTTTGCTTGGACTTAGCTAAAACTGACGTCAAACTTTGATTCAACTGAAATACATACCAAGCCAGTGCTGACATGTCTCTATCTGGCTGAACGACTTCGTCTGCGGACTCAGTGTCGAGCTGGACACCAAGGTATTCGGCAATCAGATCCTCTGCAGAGAAACCCTTGCGCAGTGGATTGTCAATGTAGGCCATGAGCATTGGGTCATCTGAGATTCCAGAGATCGCTTTACCAGCGTTGAGCAAACTTCTCTCTGCAGCTTTTGCGTTGAATACAATCTTTGGGTTTGCCGAAGCAATCCAAGCGTAAAAATCTTTATCAAACTCTTTTGCAGATAGTGAAGTACGGACACTCTGGTTAGCGATACCGGCTCCAAGAATGCTTTCATCACCGAAATCAAACAGAATTGCACTCGGCTTTGGTGAGCCATAGATTTTTGCCAGAGCTTCAGATTTACTCTTGGCTTCTTTAGGTAGAACGAAATCGATCTGCGACATAGTTTCTTCAACAACGACTTCTTCATTTGAAACAGGAGTAGAAGAAGCGCTTCCAGTGCCTTCAGCAACGCCTAGACCTCTAAGCACTCTTTCTAGTAGAGATCTGAAATGCATTTTGGCGAAGGCCTCTCGCACTGCTCCTTCGTTTACTGGACCAAGAGTGAATGCATCGAAGCTGTAGCCGCAGTCAAGGTCCCTAACCAAATGATTTAGTCTTCTGTTTCTAACTGCAAGCTCTCGATGCTCTCTGAGAGATTCACCAACTTTGCCAGGAATGTCATTCTGAGCTGCAAGAACGCCAGCAAGATCTCCATATTGTTGCAACCACTTAGCGGCAGTTTTCGGTCCAACACCAGGAACACCTGGAAGGTTGTCGGAGGTCTCTCCAACTAGCGCAGCTAGATCTGGATACTGCTTGGCATGAATGCCGTACTTCTCTAGTACTGCTTCGTCAGTCATGCGGGCAAGATTCATTACACCCTTGACTGGATAGAGAATGGTGACATCATCCTGAATGAGTTGGAAAGTGTCTCTGTCCCCTGAAACGATGAGGACGCGGTAACCAGCTGCAGCTCCTTGGTCCGCGAGGCTTGCAATGACGTCATCAGCTTCATAGTTCTCTCTTGAGAGAGTCAAGATGTTCATTGCGGATAGTGCTTCTCTAAGCAGTTCTGTTTGACCATTGAACTCTGGTGGCGATTCCCCTCGAGTGCCTTTGTATTCTGGGTACTCGTCTGTTCTGAATGAATGTCTAGACAGATCGAAGGCAACTGCAAGATGAGTTGGTTTCTCATTCTGAAGAATATTTAGCATCATCGAGATGAAGCCATGAACTGCGTTGGTGTGTTGACCATCAGGGGTCTTAAAGGCATCTGGGCTCAGAGCATAAAAAGCTCTGAAGGCCAAAGAGTGACCATCTATTAGCAAAAGAGTAGGCTTGGTCTTGGTCATTTCAATAGCCTAACTTGACCTGAATAAAACATCCGCTAACAGGGCTATGAGGGATTTTATGTCTTCTGAACTATCGCCGGAAATGGCCGAATGGATTGAAAAGCGCGGTTTAGGCGAACTGGCTGACCGAATGGGTATCAAGATTCTCGCTTTGGATGGCACCCATGGTGTGGCAACTATGCCAGCCGAGGGAAATACTCAGCCTCTAGGTATTGTGCATGGCGGAGCTTATGTAGTCTTGGCTGAAACATTGGGCAGCATGTGTGCAACAGTTGCTGCAGGACCAAACCGTCACGCAGTAGGCATTGAAATCAACGCATCACATACCAAGAGCTGCCGTGAAGGTGTTATCAGGGCCACAGCAAAGGCTGTAAGCATTGGAAGAAACCTGGCAACACATGAAGTTGCCGTTGAGGACGATCAGGGAAATAGGCTCTCAACCGTGAGAATTACAAACTTCTTGAGAGATAACCGCTAAGGCTTTTCTGCTAACTGCTCGATAACAGTTGTTGCTACCTGCTTCATTGACAGCCTTCTGTCCATGGAAGCCTTTTGAATCCATCTGAAAGCCTCAGGCTCATTCAGTTTCATCTTCTCAGTCAGTAAGCCTTTAGCTCGATCAACAAGCTTTCTTGTCTCAAGCTTTTCACTGATTTCGTCAACTTGACTCTCAGCCGCAGCCATGCGTTCGTGCAGTGACAAAGCGATACGTAGGGCAGGAATAAGGTTGCTTGGATTGAAAGGCTTGACAACGTAGCTGTAGACACCTGCTTCGCTGGCTCTCTCCACTAACTCAGGCGAACTAAACGCGGTTAAAAGTACTACTGGCACTTTGTGTTGAGCAAGTATCTCTGCTGCCTGCAGTCCATCAGTGCCTGGCATCTTTATGTCCATTAGAACTAGTTGAGGCTTTAGTTCAAGAGCGAGTCTTACTGCCTCTGCTCCGTCGCCTGCCTGGCCAATGACGTCGAACCCCGACTCTTTTAGGGTTTCAACAATGTCTAGACGGATGATTGCCTCATCTTCGGCGACAATTACGCTAGGGCGGGCAAGTTCATTCATAGCAATAGATTACTGCGACAAACGGAAATCTTTCGAATGGTTTAGACTTTTCATCGTTACTTGCCGAAGTGGCGAAATGGCAGACGCGGAGCACTCAAAATGCTTTGCTCGAAAGGGCGTGTGGGTTCGACTCCCACCTTCGGCACCAAAAGAGAAAACCCCCAAAAATGTTTGGGGGTTTTTCTTTATCTTGCGTAAGCCGGAGCTGCCCCGTTGATTGCATCGCCTACTCGATGAACTCGAAGCGAGTTCGTAGAGCCTGGGATGCCTGGTGGAGTTCCAGCAACTACAACAACTTCGTCACCAACCTTGGCGATACCCTTACCGATGAGAATCTCATCTACCTGGTACATCATCTCGTCTGTGTGCTTAACTTCCTCAACTAGGTGGACGTTAGAACCCCATACCAATGACAAGCGGCGCTGAGTCTCTTCAGACGGAGTGAACGCGATTGTAGGAATTTCGTGACGAAGACGTGAAACTCTTCTAAGTGAATCTCCACTCTCTGTGAATACACAGATGAACTTAGACCCTAGTAGTTCAGCGATTTCAGCCGCAGCAAGAGTCACAGCTCCACCGTGGGTGTGTGGCTTAGTTCCAAGACCAGGAATTCTGCTTAGCCCGTTGTCTTCAGTTGATTCAATGATGCTAGCCATAGCCGCAACTGTTTCGACTGGGAATTCACCAACTGAAGTCTCACCAGAGAGCATTAGACAGTCTGCTCCGTCAAGAACAGCGTTTGCTACGTCGCTTGCTTCAGCTCTTGTTGGTCTTGAAGCTGTGATCATTGACTCAAGCATTTGAGTTGCGACGATGACTGGCTTGGCCCATCTTCTAGAAAGTTCAATGGCACGCTTCTGAACCAAAGGAACCTGCCAGAACGGTAGCTCAACACCTAGATCTCCACGAGCAACCATTACGCCATCGAAGGCATCGATGATCTCTTCAAGAGCATCAACAGCCTGAGGCTTTTCAATCTTCGCAATTACAGGAAGGAACTTTCCTTCTTCTTTCATAATCTCGTGCACTCTAACAATGTCAGATGCGTTTCTAACGAACGACAGAGCAATCATGTCTACACCTAAACGAATTCCCCAACGAAGGTCATCTTCGTCTTTCTCGCTCAATGCAGGAACGTTAACAGCTACACCAGGAAGGTTGATTCCCTTGTTATTGCTAATAACTCCAGGAACCTCAACAACTGTTGTTACTGACTTGTCGTCAACTGCTGTAGCTCTAAGTCCAACTTTTCCGTCATCAATCAGAAGGACATCGCCTACCTTCACATCGCCTGGAAGACCTTTGAAGGTTGTTGAACAAATGTTTACGTCACCCTGAATGTCTTCTACTGTGATGGTGAAAGTTGCACCTTTGACAAGAGTTACAGGTCCATCAGCAAATCTTCCTAGACGAATCTTTGGACCTTGTAGGTCAACGAAAATTCCCAAAGGCTTGTTTAGATCGGCCGCAACTTGGCGAACTAGCTTGTAGATTCCCTCGTGCACGTCATAGCTACCGTGACTTAGGTTCATTCTGGCGACATCAACACCTGCTTCAACAATTGCTTTGATGCTGTCATAGGTAGACACTGCAGGACCTAGGGTCGCAATGATTTTGGCGCGTCTCATATTTTCCTTTGTTATTGCTTTTCGTTGACAAGCCTACCGAAGGGTTAGGCGTGAATTCCTACGTCGGTTGGTTTAACAGGTGCTGGAAGTGATGTAGATCCCTCTAGGTACTCGTCAATTGCAGCGGCAGCAGCTCTACCTTCCGCAATAGCCCAAACAATCAAGCTTGCTCCCCTACCCGCATCCCCAGCAACAAAAACACCATCGATGTTTGTCGCATACTTCTGGTTGCGTGCGAGGTTCGACTTCTCATCAGTCTCTACCGACTTAGATTCAACCGAAATATTTGATTCCGGTCCAGTAAAACCAAGTGCTAAGAGGACGAGATCTGCTTCGATAATTGATTCTGTTCCTGCCTTAGGAACACGACGACCATCTACGAATTCTGTTTCAGCAACTTCAATGCCTGTAACTTTGCCGTTTTCACCAATGAAACGAACGGTGTTGGCCAGGTATTTACGCTCTCCAAACTCTTCGTGGGCACTTGCCACTTCGAATAGGTTTGGGAAGGTAGGCCAAGGCTGGTTTTCAGATCTTTCAGTTGGTGGCTGGTTACCAATAGCAAGCGTGGTTACTGAAACAGCACCTTGACGAGTAGCTGTACCAAGACAGTCAGCTCCAGTGTCTCCTCCACCGAGAATTACTACCTTCTTCCCACCAGCAAGAATCTGTTCTTCAACTTCAAAGCCAGAAACCACCTTGTTAGCTTGAGTTAGGTAGTCCATTGCAAAGTGGACACCCTCTAGATCTCTTCCTTCAATCTTTATGTCTCTAGGCTTAGGTGCTCCTGTGGCAACTAGGACAGCCTCATATCTTCTGAATAAGTCATCCCAAGTTATGTCTGTGCCGATTGAGACACCGGTTCTGAAACGTGTGCCTTCAGCTTCCATCTGGGCTAGACGGCGATCAATGTGATATTTCTCCATCTTGAAATCAGGAATACCGTATCGAAGTAGCCCACCGATCTGAGCATCTTTTTCATAAACAGCCACAGTATGACCTGCTCTAGTTAGCTGTTGTGCTGCCGCTAGTCCAGCAGGACCAGAACCAACGATTGCAACAGTCTTACCAGTCATGCGTTCCGGGGCGTGAGCTTCAACCCATCCCTTATCAAACGCCTGCTCAATGATTGACGCTTCAATCTCTTTGATTGTTACTGCTGGCTGGTTGATGCCAAGTACACAAGAGCTCTCACACGGAGCAGGGCAAAGCTTTCCCGTGAACTCTGGGAAGTTGTTTGTCGCGTGCAATCTTTCGATTGCTGACTTACCGTCTTGACGCCAGGTAAGGTCATTCCATTCAGGAATTAGGTTTCCAAGTGGACAGCCGTGGTGACAGAATGCAATACCGCAGTCCATACATCTTCCGGCTTGATTCTTCAGAACCGCAGGATCGGTTGGCTCGTAGACTTCTTTCCAGTCTTTGATGCGAACTTCGATAGGTCGTCTCTTTGCGGTCTCACGCTCAGTGACTTTTAGGAAGCCTCTAGGATCTGCCATTTACACTCACCTCCAGAATTCTTTGCCATACTTCGCTACCGTCTAGGTCTTCACCGTTAAGAGTTGCAGCAGCTTGAATCTTCTTTACATTGGCATAGTCTCTAGGAAGCACCTTGGTAAATTCAGCCTTCGCATTTCCGAAGTCTGCAAGCAGAGACTCTGCCAACTTGGAACCGGTCTCCTGAACATGTCTTTCTAGAAGCGACTTCACTAACGCAGCATCGGAGTCATCAAGCTGGAGAAGATCTAATTCACCATCGGTGAGAGCACTGTGGTTAACCAAATCTGCACGCAGCTTGTAGACGTATGCAACACCACCGGACATACCTGCGGCGAAGTTCTTTCCAGTTCTACCCAGGATCAAAGCCGTTCCACCAGTCATGTATTCAAGACCGTGGTCTCCTACACCTTCAACAACTGCGGTAGCTCCTGAGTTTCTTACTAAGAATCTCTCTCCTACGATTCCGCTGAGGAACATGCTTCCGCTAGTAGCACCGTATCCAATTACGTTTCCAGCGATAACGTTCTGTTCCGCTGGAAATACAGAGCTCTCAGATGGCTTGACCACGATAGTTCCGCCAGAAAGACCCTTGCCCACGTAGTCGTTTGAATCTCCGGAGATAGTCAACTTGATTCCGCTTGGAATGAATGCTCCGAATGATTGTCCTGCAGAACCTGCAACTCTGATGTCAATGGTTGCTTCAGGGAGTCCTGCGACTCCGTAACGCTTAGTTACTTCGTGTCCGAGCATGGTTCCAACAGCCTGGGCTGTGTTGTTGATTGGCAGATCAATTAAAACCTGTTGAGCATCTTCCAACGCTGATGAAGCAAGTTTGATCAACTGGTGGTCAAAATGCTTATCAAGCTCGTGGTCTTGGTATGTGAATCTTCGCAGTGGGCCTGTGTTTGGCTTCGGTGCAGAAAGAATTGGAGTAAGGTCTAGACCGTCAGCCTTCCAGTGTGAGATTGCACGGTTCGCGTCTAGAAGTTCACTGTGACCAATGGCTTCATCAAGTGATCTAAATCCAAGTGCAGCTAGGTACTCACGAACTTCTTCAGCTAGGAACATAAAGAAGTTGACTACGTGCTCAGCCTGTCCCGTGAATCTAGCTCTCAGATCTGGGTTCTGTGTTGCAACACCTACAGGGCAAGTATCTAGATGACAGACTCTCATCATTACGCAACCGGAAACCACCAGTGGAGCTGTAGCGAAACCAAACTCTTCAGCACCTAGAAGTGCAGCAATAACTACATCTCGACCAGTCTTCATCTGGCCATCAACTTGCACGGAGACTCTGTCTCTTAGACCATTGACCATAAGTGTCTGTTGGGTCTCAGCTAGACCAAGCTCCCAAGGAGTACCAGCATGCTTTAGAGAGTTAAGCGGTGAAGCTCCAGTTCCACCATCGTGACCTGAAACCAGAATCACATCTGCTTTAGCTTTTGCAACACCAGCTGCAACGGTACCGATACCTACTTGGCTTACAAGCTTCACGTGAACACGAGCACTTGAGTTTGCTCTCTTCAAATCGAAGATCAGTTGCTTCAGGTCTTCGATTGAATAAATGTCGTGGTGCGGCGGTGGTGAGATCAAACCGACACCTGGAGTTGAGTGTCTAATGTTTGCAATCCATGGGTAAACCTTGTTCGGTGGCAGTTGACCACCTTCACCAGGTTTTGCTCCCTGAGCCATCTTGATCTGAATGTCATCAGCGTGAGTTAGATACATGCTGGTAACACCGAATCGACCAGAAGCAACCTGTTTGATAGAGCTTCTCCTAGTTGGGTCCAATAGACGACCGACCTCTTCGCCACCTTCACCAGTGTTTGATTTGGCACCGAGCATGTTCATCGCGATAGCTAATGTTTCGTGAGCCTCTGGAGAAATAGAACCGTAGGACATCGCACCAGTTGAGAATCTCTTTACGATCTCAGTTGCTGGCTCAACTTCATTCAATGGAACAGCTGGACGGACACCTTCTCTAAGCAAGAAGAGACCACGAAGTGTCATTAGTTGTTCAGCTTGATCATCAATGAGTTTGGTGTATTGCCTGAAGATGTCGAATCTCTTTGTCTTAGTTGCGTGTTGCAACTTGAAGATAGTTTCGGGGTTGAAAAGGTGTGGTGGACCTTCTCTGCGCCACTGATACTCTCCGCCGACCTCAAGTTGTTCGTGCGGACGAATAGCACGTTCGATCGGATAGGCACTTGAGTGTCGTGTTGTAATCTCATCAACGATTACTTCGATGCCGATACCGCCAAGTTGGCTTGTGGTTCCAGTGAAGTATGCGTCAACGAACTCTTGGCTAAGACCGATTGCTTCGAAACACTGAGCTCCTGAATACGAAGAGACAGTAGAGATACCCATCTTGGACATAATCTTTAGAACACCCTTACCAAGACCTTTAATGATGTTCTTGGTAGCTTGCTCGATGGTTACGCCCTGGATGGTTCCATTTCTAACCATGAGTTCAACAGACTCAATAGCTAGGTAAGGGTTAATTGCTGCTGCTCCATAACCGATCAACGCAGCAACGTGATGAACTTCGCGAACATCTCCTGCCTCAACGACAAGACCGACTTTAGTTCTGTTACCAGTTCTGATCAGGTGATGATGAACAGCAGAAGTGAGCAATAGTGATGGGATCGGAGCAAGTTCTCTGTTGCTGTCTCTGTCTGAAACAACTACGAACTTAGCTCCTGCTGCAACAGCTTCGTCTAGTTCGCTGCAGATTTCCTTCAATCTTTGGACGAGAGCTTCTGCGCCTTCATCAACTCTGAACAAACCCTTAACGATGTGTGATGTTCCAATTCCGGAGTCTTCGGCAAACTTAATCTTTGCGATCTCATCGTTAGTAAGAACAGGGAAATCAAGAACTACCATCTGAGCATGCTCAGGAGTTGCGGACAATAGGTTCTGCTCCGGACCGATACCTACTCCCAGAGAGGTGACAATCTCTTCACGAATGCTGTCAAGCGGCGGGTTTGTTACCTGCGCAAATTGCTGGACAAAGTAGTCGAACAGTAGCCTTGGCTTGTCGCTCAATGCTGCGATAGGAGTGTCTGAACCCATTGCACCAAGAGGCTCCGCTCCAACCTTTGCGATTGGGGCTACGAGAATTCGCAAGTCTTCTTCTGTGTAACCGAAAGTTCTTTGACGTCTACCGACAGAACTGTTGTTATGAGCAACGTGTTCACGATCAGGCAAGTCCTTGAGCTTGATGCGATTCTCTTCCAACCACTTGCCCCAAGGCTCAGCAGCAGCGATTTCAGCTTTGATTTCCGAATCGTCAATCAATCTTCCTGATGCTGTGTCTGCTAGGAACATGCGGCCAGGTTGAAGTCTTCCCTTGCGAACAATTCGACTAGGTTCGATGTCTACAACACCGATTTCAGAGGCCAGAACAACTAAACCGTCTTCGGTGATTATGTATCTTCCTGGACGGAGTCCGTTTCTATCTAAAGTAGCTCCCACCAAGTCTCCATCGGTGAAAATCACTGCCGCTGGACCATCCCATGGTTCCATCAACATCGAGTGATACTCGTAGAAATCTCTTAGCTGAGGATCCATGTCTGTTTGCTTTTCCCAAGCTTCAGGAATCATCATCATCATTGCGTGAGGCAAAGAGCGTCCAGACTGGACGAGAAGCTCTAGAACCTCATCGAATGAAGCTGAGTCACTACCGCCAGGAGTGATGATTGGTTTCAGCTCATCAATGCTTGGCAAGACAGGTGAGGCTAATCGAGATTCTCTAGCCTTCATCCAGTTTCGGTTTCCCTTGACTGTGTTGATTTCACCGTTGTGCGCAATCATCCTAAATGGGTGAGCTAACGGCCATGATGGAAAAGTATTGGTCGAGAATCTTGAGTGAACTAAGGCCAACTTAGACTCAAACTTCTCGTCGCTAAGGTCTGGGAAGAAAGGCTCTAGTTGAAGAGTTGTCACCATACCCTTGTAAACGATTGTCTTTGCTGAAAGTGATGGGTGGTAAACAGAGAGTTCACGCTCCGATCTCTTTCGAAGGAAGAAAAGTTCGCGTTCAAGAGTTTCGTTCGTTTGTCCTGCACTTGCACCAACGAATACCTGAACGATTTGTGGCATTGCATCTCGGGCTAAATCTCCGAGAACACTTGGGTCAGTTGGTACTGACCTAATGCCAAGAAGTGTTAGACCTCGATCTTCTGCCATCTTTGCAAATGATGATTGAAAACTTCTCGAATCATCTTCTAGACCAAGGAACACTAGACCAGCACCGTAAGAACCTTGAGCTGGTAACTCGAAATCAACAACTGATCTAAAGAATGAGTCAGGAATTTGCGTGATGATTCCGGCACCATCACCTGTTCCAGCGTCTGAACCAACAGCGCCTCTGTGTTCAAGGTTACGAAGTGCATTCAGCGCGGTGTCGATGATGTCATGACCTGCAGTACCACGAAGTGTGGCAACCATAGCCAAACCACAGGCGTCCTTATCGCGGGCAGGGTCGTATAGCCCAGATGCTGCTGGAGCGGTGTTGAACCGCTCGAACGGCGACTGACCAGACATAGCGAACTCCATTCAAAAAAGTGTGATGGGGACGGCAGTGGCCCAGATGTAGAAAGAGTCTATTTCTCTTCCGTTGACTTGTTCAATCCTACTTCAGACGCCTCAACATCTCTGCTTGGCTCGGATGAGGCAACCTCAGCTGTTTGCTGGGCAAACTGCCTGTTAGATCGCCCTGGGAGGTAGCCTGTGGTCTCAATACCCGTGTGTCGAGCCCTCTGAATCATGAACAGAGCCAATCCAAACAGTACGCCGGCTAGAGCGGAGATCTGGTTAGTTCTGAGCCCAAAAAAGACGTCGCTAGGGTCCAAACGGATAGATTCGATGAAGAATCTGCCGATTGAGTACCAAATTAGATATGCAGCAAACATACGGCCCCAACGAAGGTTGAAACGTTTCTCGGCTATGAGCAGAACAGCAATACCTAAAAGCGACCAAAGAGACTCGTAAAGGAAGGTTGGGTGAAATGCTAAGCCTTCTGGAAGGCCTACCGGGTAACTCTCGTTGAAGCTTGGAATCAAAATTCCCCAAGGCAAATCTGTTGGAGCACCAAATAACTCGTTATTGAAGTAGTTTCCCCATCTACCTAGTGCCTGCGCTGCAAGTAGACCAGGAACCAACGCGTCTGCGAAACTCAAGAACCTGATTCCAGCAGATTCGATTTTCAGCGCTTTGATGTCGACCTGACAAGCAATGTACGCACCGAGAGAACCAAAGATGATGGCTCCATAAATCGCTAGGCCACCCTCCCATAGGCGGAACATGGCAGTCCAATCCTTACCAGGTCCAAAGTAGTCATTTAGGTGGGTTCCGACGTGAAATAGACGACCACCGATAATTCCCATTGGTACAGCCCAGATCGCAATGTCAATCGCAAGGCCGGCTTCCATTCCTCTAGCCTTCATGCGTCTGGCTGTTAGCAGTACGGCAACGATGATTCCAGCCAAAATGAAAAGAGCGTAAAAGTGTATGACTACTGGTCCAAGCTGAAAAGTTGACACCGTAGGTGATGGAATTGCTTGCAAGAATGACACTTAGTTACCGCCCTTTAGTTGTTTGACTACACCTTTTAGTTGTTCTACGCCACCGTCTCTGTAGGCCTTAATAAAGACGCTACCTACGATCGCCCCGTCAGCATAAGAATTGACTTCTGAAACCTGCTCCGCAGTTGAAATGCCGATGCCTACGCATACTGGGACACTAGTTTCAGTTGACTTGACTCCTGCTACTACGCCCCTAGCTTTGGCATCCAGATCTTCTCTAGCACCTGTTATACCCATAGTTGAAACAGCGTAGATAAAACCTCTGCTCAGTCTTGCTACTTGATCCAAGCGCGCTTGTGATGATGAAGGAGTCGCCATGAAGACGCGGTCCAAGTTCAATTCGTCGGAAATTCTCAACCAATCCCCTGCCTCATCGGGAATGAGATCAGGTGTAATGAGCCCTGCTCCACCGGCTGCTTTGAGATCGCGAGCGAAACGTTCTACTCCATACTGCATTATTGGATTCCAATAACTCATCACGAGAACTGGCGTCGAAACTCTTGATGTGATTTCTTTCAGCAGTTCAAAAAACATGCTGAGCTTAAATCCGTTAGACAGCGCCTCTTCGGTAGCAACTTGGATAACTAAACCATCCATAACAGGATCGCTGTAAGGAATACCCAGTTCAAGAATGTCGATGCCTGATTCACACATTGCCACACAAGCTTCAACTGATGCTGCAACAGTTGGATAGCCAGCTGGGAAATATCCAATGAGTGCTGACTCGCCTTTTTGGTCAAGTGTGTGGAGAAGAGTTTCTGTATTACTCATCGTCTTTACCCTAAGAATCCAAAGTATTTGCCAACGGTTTCCATGTCTTTATCTCCACGTCCGCTCAGGTTGATAAGAACTGAAGATCCAGGTTTCAATGTAGAACCGTACTTAATCACACCCGCCAATGCGTGAGCAGTTTCAATTGCGGGAATAATTCCTTCGGTTTGTGAAAGTGCCTTGAGAGCTTGCATGGCTTCATCATCACTGATGCCGAAATATTGAGCTCTCTGAAGATCCTTTAGCCAAGAGTGCTCAGGGCCGACTCCTGGGTAGTCTAGACCTGCAGAAATTGAGTGACTCTCAACGGTTTGCCCGTCTTCGTCTTGAAGCATGTAACTCTTTGCCCCGTGCAAGACACCAACTTTTCCCTTGCTTAGAGTTGCAGCATGTCTCATGGTATCCATGCCTTCTCCAGCCAAAGGGCAACATCCTCGTCATCTAGGAAAGAGTGGAACAAACCAATTGCATTTGAACCACCGCCGACGCAAGCTGTGACAACATCTGGCAGGAATCCAAAGTCGTCCAACATCTGCTGACGGGCTTCTCTACCGATTACTGAGTGAAAGTCTCTAACAATAGTTGGGAATGGGTGAGGACCTGCGACAGTTCCAAGCAGGTAGTGGGTGTCATCAACGTTGGCAACCCAATCTCTGAGAGCTTCGTTGATTGCATCCTTTAGAGTTCTTGACCCTGTTGTGACGGCAATAACCTCGGCACCAAGTAACTTCATGCGAGCTACGTTTAGTGCTTGTCTTTGAGTGTCAACTTCACCCATGTAGACAACACACTCAAGGCCAAAAAGTGCCGCTGCTGTTGCACTGGCGACACCATGTTGTCCTGCACCAGTTTCAGCGATGATTCTCTTCTTACCCATTCTCTTGGCAAGAAGTGCTTGACCAATAACGTTATTGATCTTGTGCGATCCTGTGTGATTCAAATCTTCACGCTTGAGGAAGACCCTGATGTCTCCCGCTAAAGCAGCAAACTTTGGTACTTCAGTGATGATTGATGGTCTACCGACATAAGTCTTGTTGAGCTCGTCCAACTCGGATGCAAAGGTAGGGTCTAATTTAGCTTTCGTATATGTTTCTTCTAGTTGATCTAGAGCAGCAATCAAAGATTCTGGGACAAATCTGCCGCCATACTCGCCGAAGTAAGGGCCGTCCTGGTCTTGAAGCCTAGTTGTTGAAGTCATTCCTAGAGTCTAATCTTTCTAACCGAAGTGAACTCCCCGAGAAGCTCGGAAGCGTTACCAGTCACCAGAGCTTCACCGACCAATACCATGTCCGCTCCATAACTGGCGTAGTCCTCGACATCTGAGGTGCCACGAACAGCAGATTCTGCTACAGCAATGCAGCCCTCAGGTAGAAGGCTAGATATCTCTTGAAAAAGACTTCGATCGGTCTCAAAAGTGGATAAATCTCTTGCGTTAATCCCGATTAGCTTCGCACCCGTGTCAACTGCCCTTAAGACCTCTTCGCTCGAGTGAGTCTCAACGAAAGGAGTCATCCCGAAGCTTTCAACGAACTGGACTAGATGCTCTAATTTTGCTTGTTCTAAACCCGCAACGATAAGAAGCACCAAATCAGCTCCATATGCACGAGCTTCTAGAACCTGCTGCTCCATTGATACGAAATCCTTGCGAAGAATCGGAATTGATACTGAATTTCTCACAGCAACTAGATCTGCTAGTGAACCTTTGAATTTGCGCTCTTCGGTTAGAACGCTAATTGCCGAGGCTCCAGCTGATTGGTATGTCTGAGCGAGTGCCGCTGGATCTGCTATTGGTGCAAGGTCACCTTTAGACGGGCTTGCTCGTTTGATTTCTGCAATGACTTCGATTGTTTCAGATTTGCCAAAGGTGTTTAGGCAATTGATTGCAGGTGCGGCAAGACCAATGAGTGAGTCAAGCTTAGAGATGGGCAGTTGCTCCAGCCGGGCCAAAGCGTCCGCTTCTGCCCCTGCGTAAAGATCTTGGAGCATTACTTCTTTGGGTTGGTCGAACTAATGCCGTAACCGAGCTTTACAAGAACTGGCCCCATTGGAATGGAAAGCACAGTAAGGACTGCTCCGATGGCAACGAGTGAGCCTTCAGGTAGGACGACACCTAAAGTCGCGACGCTGACGCCTACAATCGC
>JBEDLY010000010.1:0-15958 GCA_041171365.1 Actinomycetota bacterium
AAATTGTTTTGTCTATTCCAGCCATCAATTCATCCGTCGTCCAACCGGTCTTTGCAAATATTTTGCCAGCAGCGTCAATGTTGTCACCTTGGAATCGAGAAGCAAGAGAACCTGTTTCAGCGGCAATAGGCAGGGCTCGCTTGATAACTCCTAAGTCGCCATTTTCATTCAAGACTTTTTTGAGAAGTTCGTTGATAAAGCTAGCCGGAACCCTGTTGCTTTCGTTTGATCCCGAACCATCTAGTAGCACTAGATCTGAGGTTGAAAGACCTGCTCGAGTTAGAGCCGCTTTTAGCGCTACATCAAGTGAATCTCTTGAACCTGTATAGCCAAGCTTCTTAGAAACAAGACGAGCCAAGAATTCTGATTCGGTGTTGTCGCTAACTTTCAGCATGTGTTCAATCCACTTGCTGATTGGCTGAGATCTCACCGATGCGATTTCTAGAAGGTTCGAGCCAGCTTTAGCTTGAGTAAGGGTAGCTGATGCAGCAAGTGGTCCAATTGCTTTCTTCAGTGCAACGCCAGCTGCGTTCACTGGGTCAGTGCTGCGTGGAGATGTTAGAGCAGTTGGATTCGCTCTATCGCCATCAACTTGTAAGGCTGTCACGATGGATTGGTATCCAATAGTTCTTTCAGATTCTGGATTGCCTGGGTCCCAGCCTTCTGGTTCAAAGTATGTGCTATCTAGGGTGATGTTGGTGATAGGTGTTGATCTTGCCCAGTCGTTAATCTGAACTGCAAGATCAGCAAGCTTAGGAGCATCTTTGTAAACGGATTGAACACCAGCTCTCACTTTAGAAAGAGTTGGATCTCCAGCTCCGATGATCACGATGTGACCTGGGTTATCTAGATCTGCATAAACCTTTGTCTGAACTCTGTAGTTAGGTCCCAAAACCTGAAGAGCTGCAGTTGCTGTGAGCAGCTTCATGACAGAAGCTGTTTGTGCAGGAACATCTCCCTGAACATCGAAGAGAACTTCGTTGGTTGCTGGGTTTAGCACCTGTGCATGAAGCCCAACTAGACGATCATCAAGGGCTAATTCAGCTATTGAGCAATCTCTGGCGTCTGCTGTCGGTGTGACAGTTGGGGTTTCAGTTGGAGTGACAGTTGGAGTAGTTGTCGGGGTGCTGGACTTTGGTGCAGCAAGGGTGAAGCCACCAATAATGAGTACTAAAAGAATCAAACCAGTAGCTGACCCGATGGCTATTTGCCTCAGGTAGTTCAATGGTGAGTTAGGTGATGGCATTATGCTCCGAACGGCTCTATTCACCTCAATTTTAGACCTTTTCGCCTTAGGTAGACTGGGTTCATGCCTAAGTTAACAGTTTCAGCCCTTGTTTTATCCCTATCTTCCGTATTTCTACTTAGTTCTCCGGCTCTTGCCCATAATGAACTAATCAACTCCAGCCCTAGCGCAGACTCAGTCGTAGAGGCAGGACCGATAGACATTCGCCTTGAATACTCAGAAGAGCCAATTCCAACTGAATTCGGTCAAGGAAACCTTCTTGCTATCGCCAATGCCGATACAGGAGAGCAACTAGGCGCAGCTTGTGCTCGTATTGACGGCAAGGCCATCTACACCACAGTAAACATCCAAGATCCTGGCAAATACAAGGTGCTTTGGAGAATTGCTTCTGATGACGGTCATATTGCTTCTGGTGAATACCTGATCACAGTCGAGAACACATCTGGCTATGTTGCAGACTCAATTGGCAACCAGTGTTTTGATGACAACGGAGTTGAGCTAACTCTAGATACTCAAGAGCCGCTTTCAGTAGTTTCTGACAACACCACTGACCTGAGCCAAGTTCTGATATGGGCTGGAGTCTTTATCGTTGCCGGTAGTGCACTCGCTGCAGTTCTCGTTCTGAAGCGTAGATCCAACAAGTAGTTCTACTCGATTAGACCAATACGTCTAAGTCTGTTCAGGGCTCCATCTTCAATTGGAGAATCTGGGCCGATCAGAACCTGAAGGGTTCTGAGGGCAACTCTTGTTACTGGCACCACTACCCATTTAGGTAGGGTGCGAAGACCAAGTATTTTTCTGTGCTCAGGTCGAAGTGAGACAACTGCCGCTGCAAAAAGCAGTTTGTAGATTGGTCTAACCAGTAAAGGCAATCCAGGGTTTCTGATGAACTCAATAACTTTTCTTGTCGTGTCATCTACCCGAAGTTCGTTCCTATCAAAGAACCCCTTAATCTCAGCATCAAGTTCTGCTTTGGTGTGAGGAACTCTTGATAGACCTAAAGGTTCGACTGATTTGGCCCACTGATCAACATACCCATCAGCACCGCCTGGAATCTCTCTCCATGCATAGTCGAGATGACACGTGAGGAAAGAGTCCGTGAAAGCAATGTGCACCCAAAGAAGCAGATCTGGGTCTTTAGCTTTGTATGAAAGCGTTTCTCCTGAGGTCTTGGTGTATTCACCTTTGACTCGATCATGGAGTCTATTTACTCTGCTCGCTTCCCCGGCTACTGCCTCGTGAGATCCAAAAGTGGTCACAGTCAACCAGCGAATTGTGCCAGCCAGTCTTCCTAGTGCATCTTGTTCGTATCTTGAATGTTGAGCAACACCGGCAAGAGTGCCAGGGTGAAGAGCTTGAAGAAGAAGGGCTCTGATGCCGCCCACTAGTGTGCCAAAGTCTCTGTGCACTACCCAAGGCGCATCAGTGGGCATGAAGAGTCCGCCGGTTTCGCCTCTAGCAATGACATCAAGCCAAGGCGGAGTTCCTGTTGGTTCATTAGAAAGAAGTGCTCTGAATCTTTTGGAATATGCTTCTTGAAATCTGTTGTTTGGCATTGGGCCTAGCAAGTCTTTTCTTTTTTAGGAAGTGAACCGCTGATAAGAAAATTATCTACGGTGTCGGATACGCAGCTGTTGGTCGAACCGTAAGCAG
Source organism: Actinomycetota bacterium (assembly GCA_041171365.1). Classification (GTDB taxonomy): domain Bacteria; phylum Actinomycetota; class Actinomycetes; order Actinomycetales; family Microbacteriaceae; genus Rhodoluna. The sequence goes on from JBEDLY010000010.1 coordinate 2,900, forward strand.
TGTGTCCCTCTCCATCGTAAGTCAGCAGGTATCCCTTATCCAAAACGTTGTTAGCAAAGTTCTTCGCTTGGGCGTAAGGGGTCGCTGGATCATTCGTTGTTCCAATGACCAACATGGTTGGCGCACCTTTAGCTGAATAGTCGCTTGGACCCTTGACTACATCAACCGGCCAATCGTTACAGGCAAGCCCGCCATACTGCCAGTAGCGACCAAAGACTTTGCTTGTTTCCTTGACTAGATCGTTCTGGGCCTTCATGTCTTCTGGCTTATCCGATTCACGACTATCGATGCAAGAAATAGCTTTGAATGCTTCATTGGCATTTGCGGTGAACTTGCTCGAGCTTTGATCGTATGAGTAGTAGGAATCAGCCAAAATTAGAAATACTCTTCCATCAGACTTCTTCTTGTCAAAGAATTCATTGAATGCCTGAGTCAGATAAGGCCATGAATCTTCGGAATAGAGAGCGGCAATCATTCCAGTAAAACCTGAGTTCAAGGTTAGTTTTCTATTTCCCTCAGACGTGTAGGAAGGATTCTTCTCTAACACAGCAAGGAAGTCTGTGCCTACTCTGTCCATTGCTTCTACAACAGTTAGGCCTTTGAATGGACACTCCGAATCATTGTCGATGCAGTCAGTTAGATAAGAACGCATAGCTGACTCGAAACCAATTAGTTGGTTCAAAGAATCTTGAGCTGGGGTCGATGTTGGATCGACCACACCATCTAGAACAAACCTTCCGACATTTTCAGGAAAGTAGCTTGCATAGGTCGCACCAAGTAGCGTCCCGTAAGAGAAGCCTAGGTAGTTGAGTTTTTCACTTCCCACCACCGCTCTGATGATGTCCATGTCCTTGGCAGCTGAAGAAGTATCAATGTGGCCTAAAAGAGGTCCTGTGTTTTTGAGGCAGGCTGCTCCGAAATCTGCAATTGACTCTTTGGAATACTCAAGGTCTTCTGCACTGGCATAGTCGTATGGAGATTGTCCGTAGTAGAAATCGTAAAGATCTTTATCGTTGTAGCACTTCACTGCCGAGCTCTTCCCCACTCCTCTAGGGTCAAAGCCAACTATGTTGTACTCAGCTCGAAGCTCTTCTGTGCCTAATGAATCTAAATATTCGGTAACCCACTCTCTACCGCTTGAACCAGGACCTCCTGGATTCATAAGTAAGTAAGGTGCATTCTCAGGATCAGATGCTGGGTTTATGGCTACAGCAATCTTGATTGCTCCCTCTTCTGGCTTATCCCAATTCAAAGGAACTTGAACGAACCCACATCTAGCCTCAGCATTACTTCCTTCGCAGTCACTCCAAAGTGGTTTCTGGTCGTAGAACTCTTGGAGGTTCGCTGGAGCGTCTGCTTCCTGAGACGAATTAGGTGATGGCTTGCCGCTTTCAAAAACTGAAGGAAAAATTATGCTGGTTGCAGCAACCACACCGGCAACGACGCTCAGTGTCAATACGGTTGTGTTGAAACGACTCATTTTGAAGCCTTTCTCCTGAAGGACACTGCTAGTGAATCCAGTAGGTAGGTATCTCTAACGTTTCTTTCCATTCGATAGCGCACCTTCTCAATCTCTTCAATGTTGTGGATTGATTGAGCTTGAGTGCTCTCGTTAGCAAGCTTTGTAATTTCCTGAACCAGGTCAATGTTGATAAGCGGTTCGCCTGCTCCAAGTTGGACAGTGAGAACATCTCTATAAAGACCCATTAGGTCAATCAGAATACGATCTAGGCCATCTCGTTTAGACCTCGTCGCTCTTCTTTTCTGAGATTCTTCTAATCGTCTCAGCTGTGCACGAGAACTTGGGTTTAGCTTGCTCTCTTCACTCACGCCTAGAGAGATGAATAATTCTTTACGTTCAGCCTCATCCTGTTCAGCGGTTAGCTGCGCTCCGTCGCTTTCAGCCAGTTTTGCTAATGCTTCTGAAACCGCCATAGCCGAGGGAATATCTGTGATGGAAAGGACAGCCTTCAGCGCTTGCGATCTTCTGTCTCTGGCCCCAGCGTTACTTGCCAGCCTTCTTGCCATTCCAACATGGCTTTGAGCCTGAGCAGCGCTCTGTTGGGCTAACTCGACACCAATCCCGTACTTCTCAACCAGGAGTTGAGCAACTGCTTCCACAGTTGGCACTTTTAGTTGCACACGACGGACTCTAGATCTGATGGTTGGAAGCAAGTCTGCCTCGCTAGGAGCACAAATCATCCAGATTGTTCCCTTAGGTGGCTCTTCCAGAGATTTGAGAAGTAGATTGCTTGTGCGCTCAGACATGCGATCTGCATCTTCAATCACCATGATTCGGTACTTACCGATTGCTGGCATCTGAATAGATTTCTCGATGAACTCGGTTACTTCGTCGATGCTGATTAGAACTCGATCTGTGTTAAGAACCTGAACATCAGGGTGGTTCTTGGATTGAATCATTTGGCATGAGTTACAAGTTCCACAGCCACCTTCCGCACACAAAAGAGATGCCGCAAAGGCTAGAGCAAGTTGAGAACGACCTGATCCTGGCGGACCTGTAAAGAGCCAAGCGTGATGCACTTCGCTCTCATTTTGAATAGCACCTAAAAGTTGGTCGACAGCCTCGGGTTGGGAAACTACATCTCTGAAAACTTTTGGTGGCGTGAGCATCTGTTTAGATAAGTCCAGCTACTCGTTGACGAATTACTTCTTGCATCTGCTCAACAGTTACTGAAGCATCAATGACTAGGAACCTATTTGGCTCAGCTTTTGCAAGGTCTAAATAAGCAGATCTAACTGTTTCGAAAAACTCTGTCTTTTCTTTCTCTAGACGATCTGGCTCTGTTCCAGAAGTGTTTCTTCTGGCTCTAGCCTGATCGGCTGGAAGGTCGAGAAGAACAGTCAGGTCAGGCAGTAATCCTCCGACAGCCCAAAGAGATAAATCTCTAACTTCAGTGCGAGACAAGTCCCTGCCAGCTCCTTGGTAAGCAACGGAAGAATCGAAATAGCGATCAGTGATGACTATCTTTCCTTCTTGAAGAGCGGGACGAATCTTGCTAGCAACATGGTGAGCTCTGTCTGCGGCGAATAGTGCTGCTTCTGCTCGAGGTGCTAAATCACCTTTGTGATGAAGCAGGATCTTTCTGATCTCAATTCCAACATCAGTTCCCCCAGGTTCTAAGGTTCTAACTACATCTTTGTTTTGCTCCTGGAGCCAAGTTTCCAAAAGGTCGGCCTGTGTGGATTTGCCAACACCATCTATACCCTCAAAAGAAATAAAGAGTCCGGCCATTAGCTGGACTTCTTTCTAGTTCCACCCTTTTTGACAGTTCTCGCTGGGGCAACACTCTTTCGTCCCGCCTTTGAAACCTTCGGAGCAGCAACACCTGGCTCAAGGCCGAGCTTCTCTCTTCGGATTGCAAGCAATTCGAATGCGCGCTCCGGAGTCAATTCGTCCAATGGCTCATCTTTAGGGACAGTTGCGTTTAGAACTCCATCTGTAACGTAAAGTCCGAACTGTCCTGACTTAGCAACCACATTGGTCTTCGCTGCTGGGTCTTCACCGAATTCCTTTAGTGGAGTGGCAGCTGTTCTGCGTCCTCCGTACTTAGGTTGGGCGAAAATCTCAAGAGCGCCTGCAAGGTCCAGATCAAAGATCTGGTCTTCTGCCTGAAGGCTTCTAGATTCTTTTCCTTTGAGCATGTAAGGGCCGAACTTACCGTTTTGAGCGGTGATGTCGATTCCTGTTTCAGGGTCCTGTCCAATGACTCTAGGTAGAGATAGTAACTTGAGTGCAACATCAAGATCGATTGAATCTGCAGACATAGTTTTGAATAGCGAAGCAGTCTTCGGCTTATCAGCTGCTGGGTCATCAATCAAAACGTATGGACCGTATCTTCCATCCTTGAACAAAATGTTGTGTCCAGAAGCTGGATCAACGCCAAGGATTCGATCCTGCAGAATCGGAGCTTCAATTAGCTCATGAGCCTTTTCAAGAGTCAACTCGTCAGGAGCAAGGCCTTCAGGAATGTTAATGATTCTGCGACCATTCTCATCTGCACCCTCTGCATTAGGTTCGATGTAGATCTCCATGTAAGGACCGAACTTACCTGTGCGAAGAGTAATTCCATCACCTAGATCAAGTGAGTTCAATGCCTTTGGATCAATGTCTCCAATATTCTCAACTACGCTGTGTAGCCCTGGGTTGTCCCCCGCACCGAAGTAGAACTGCTTTAGCCATTCACTACGTTCAATTTTTCCATTAGCTATCTCGTCGAGGTCTTCTTCCATTCGAGCAGTGAATGCATAGTCAACTAGTCGTGACACATTCTCTTCAAGGAAACGAATGACAGTGAAAGCAATCCATTCTGGAACAAGAGCCTGGCCTCTCTTGACCACATATCCCTTGTTCAAAATATTGCTGATGATAGCTGCATAGGTTGAAGGTCGGCCAATGCCTTCTTCTTCAAGAGCCTTAACAAGGCTTGCTTCTGTGTAGCGAGGAGGTGGTGAAGTCTGGTGGTTCTTAGCATTTACTTCTAGAACCTTTAGGTTCTGCCCAACCGCTAGGTTAGGAAGCTTGCTTTCCTTCTCAGTTGAGTCTTCCTCGTTGCGGCTTTCGTCTTGGCTCTCTTCGTAGGCAGCCATGAATCCGCGGAATGTGACAACGGTTCCGCTAGCTGTGAATTCGGCACGATCACCGTTAGCTAGAGGGAAGATAGCAATCTTTGCGGTGGTGGTTGACACTTTTGCGTCCTGCATCTGGCTTGCAATGGTTCGCTTCCAGATCAAGTCATAAAGTTCAAACGCTCTGCCCGATAGTTCACCAGTTAGTTCGCTTGGCTTTCTGAAAATCTCTCCGGCTGGACGAATCGCTTCGTGAGCTTCTTGAGCATTCTTGTTCTTGCCCTGGTAAATACGTGGAGCACTTGCCACAAATTCTTCACCAAACATTTCTTTAGCCTGAGTTCTGGCTGCAGTGATGGCCTGAGTAGAAAGTGTTGGAGAGTCAGTTCTCATATAAGTGATGTAACCCTCTTGGTAGAGAGACTGAGCAACATCCATTGTTTGCTTAGCTGAAAGTCTCAACTTACGAGAAGCTTCCTGCTGCAGAGTAGAAGTTGTGAACGGGGCTGCGGGTCTTCTTGTCGAAGGTTTTGCTTCAACAGAGATAACTTCAACAGGAACATTCGGAGCTTTAATTGCCTCAGCGAGTGCAGTTGCTTTTTCTTCATCAAGAAGAAGCACCTTGGCTACTAGTTCACCCTTGTCGTTGAATGAATCACCTGTTGCAATTCTCTGACCGTTATAAGTGTGAAGTTTTGATTCAAAAGTAGGTTCACCTGATTTCTCAGTGTCAAACAATGCTTTGATGTCGAAGTACGCTCCAGAAACAAATGCCATACGTTCACGTTCACGTTCCACAACTAGTCGAACAGCCGGCGACTGGACTCGACCCGCACTTAGACCTCTAGCGACCTTGCGCCATAGAACAGGTGAAATCTCATATCCGTACAGACGGTCAACCACACGACGTGTCTCTTGTGCTTCAACTAGATCATCATCAATGGCTCTGGTATTTGCTACCGCTGCCTGAATTGCTTCTTTAGTGATTTCGTGGAAGACCATTCGGTGTACTGGAACCTTTGGCTTCAGTACATCCAGTAGATGCCAAGCAATTGCCTCACCCTCACGGTCCTCATCAGTTGCGAGGTAAAGTTCATCTGCATCCTTTAGAGCCGCTTTGAGCTCAGAAACTGTCTTGTTCTTGCCTGGTGAAATGGCATAGTAAGGCTTGAAATCGTCTTCAACGTCAATTGAGAACTTGCCGATTGTGCTCTTCTTCTTCAGTTCCGGTGGCAGATCTTTAAGGTCGATTAGATCGCGAATGTGGCCCACTGAAGCGAGTACGCGGAACTCATCCCCGAGGTACTTGGCAATGGTTTTAGCCTTTGCCGGTGACTCAACGATGACTAACTTTGAACCTGAACTCACGAATCTCCTTGCTTGTGGTGCCTAACCCGGTGTTGCCCGAGCTTGAACTCTTTGTACTATACCCATAACTTCCGAGCGCACACTTATATAGAGGTCTAAATTGACTTTATGGCATTTCTCTAGGGTCCCGCCAAATTCCTTCACAATCTCCTCAGCGGTTTCGCAGGGATATCCTGTCGCCAAGCCCCTGAGAACATCCTCTCCAGCTATTGCTGCGTTGTCCGTCTGGGCCTGAAGCCTAGCAATTGCAAGGCTCTGGGTTGTAAATCCTAGGGAAGTCGTCATTATTCCCAAAACCATGAAAATTAGGCCCAATCCCAGCACTGAACCGGATCCAGACTCGCTAAAACCCCTCATAAACCTCCTTTTCTAGCACATTGAACTTCCTTGAGATCAATGGGAAAAGTGGCTCCAAAGGCTGTAATTTGATGTCTCTGGACCACTTCAACGCAGATCGACAGTTCACTGAAGCTTGTTTCAAAACCTGTGTTTGGACCTAAACCTGATTGGGAGATGAGTTCCGAGACCAATGACTCTGACTCCCCTCGGGCCAATGCCCTGGAACCTTCTGCGGCTATTTCAACCAAGGCTATTCTGCTTGATTGCAAAGCCAGAACGGCGAGGGCGAAATAGAGAATCAGCAGAACACCTGGCAGGAGTACAGCGAATTCGGCAGTTACGGAACCTTGCTCATCTAAGCCGCACCATTTACGGTCAGAGCAGACTTGACGAGGTCTAAGAGCATCTGCCTTACCTCGGGACTTCGAAGAATTGTGAGTAGCAAGCCCGCGAAGCCTACGGCTGCCAGGGTAATAATTGCGTACTCGGCGGTGCTCGCTCCACGCTCGTCTAACCAGATTGCTTTCATTGTTTATCTTTCCTTTCAATTTGATCCCAACGTTGTGGCCATAAGTGGGACTATCGCCAAGAACACGAATGCAGGTAATACCCCAAGACCTAATGGGAGCATTAATCGAATCCCTAGTTTCTCGATTTTCACTTCAGTGCTTAGAAGGGCGTCATCTTGCATTGACTTTGCCTGCTTACGCAAGAGATTGATTGCTCTAGCTCCCTTTTGTTCGACTAAATGAGATACCTGCTGCAAAACTTTCAATTCCACAGAACCAGGAGAGCTCTGAAAGATCTCCCTATAAATGCGTTCTGCTCGCTGATGAGCTTTTTGGAAGTTTGCCCCGCCTGACACCTCTAGCGAAATTCCCAAAAGTAGGAATCCGACGAAGCTCTCAGCGGGCTTCGCTCTTTTGAGCAAGCTAGAAGAAATAACTTTGGAGAGTAGCAATAAGGCGGCTCCAACTGCCATGCTCATCAAAACAATTGGTCGTTGGTTTATTGAATCTAGAACTCCCCAACCTAAGAACTGAGCCATGGCCAGAATTAGAACTGGCAGCCAGAGCATCAACCGAGCTGTGGACTTGGGACTGGCGTGAGCAATCTCAATTCTCTGAAATGCTCGCTCTCTTGCTTGAAAGAGTTCAGCTACATATTCGATTTCATCAACGACACCAGACCCAGCATCTTTAGCGACCGCTAGTAGATAGTTCAGACCCAATGATTGTCTTGAAATGCCTTGGATTTCTTGGAGTGACAGATCTAAGCTAACTCCAGCTTTGAGAAGGCCCGCCAATTTTGTCAGGATTAGTGAGTCAGACATTTGGAATTCTGAACCTCTCTATGGCGGTAACTACTCTGCTGCCATTTAGCTTCTGCACTTGAATTACCCAAGAGAGCGCACTTGAAACTAGCAATCGGCTGAACTCGCTTGATGCACCAGTTCCAACCAGGATTGCCAACATCCTTGGCCACACATCTTCTATTGAGTTGGCGTGCAGAGTAAAACCTGAACCACTGTGACCTGTATTCATCGCTTGGAGTAAAACTAAGAGTTCTGCTCCCCTGGCTTCACCAACCACGATCCGATCCGGTCTCATTCTTAGTGCTTCGCGAACCAACTGACCAAGTCCTATTTCACCGATGCCTTCATGATTGCCAGAGCGAGTAATTAGTGCAACGCTATTCCCACCTAGAGAGAGCTCTGCTGCGTCTTCGATGGTTATCACTCGGTCTTGGTACACCTCTCCTAACATTGCGTTGAGCAATGTTGTTTTACCCGAGCCAGTGCCTCCGATAACTACAAAATTCTCTCGACTCCTAGAAATCTGAAGAAGTAATTCATGCTGCTCTTCTGTGATGGCTGAATTGATTGCAAAGTCTCGAAGTGTGAGTGCTGCCACTGAATGACGTCTAATCGATACTTGAGTCCTCTTAGAGCACTCTCCACCTAAGACGGCGTGAACACGTAAGAGGCCATATTCCGAGTTAAGGCTTACCTCAGACACAGGTTTGGCAATATCTAATCGAGAGCCATTGTTTCCTAGAAGAGCCCTAGCCCAATGTTCTACTCCAGCTTCGTCGTCAAACGGATTTGAAGCTTTCTCCAATACTCCGACCCGTTCAACCATCAGAGACACGTGGCCATCAAGCAACACATCAGTGACTTGAGGGTCTTCTAGGAATTCTCGGATGAGATCAAGTTCGGACATGGCTCAATGATGAAGGGCTTGGGATAAGTGCATCTTTGATGTCCATGATTTTGGGGAGAAAGTGACCCAATGATGCCTGTGTAAAACACCAGTTAAATTAAGGGGCCCCGGTCTCTGGGGGGAGTGACCGGGGCCGGTGATACATGATTGGGGGAATCGATGTATCACAGGTCAGCCGAAGCTGACTGGAAAAGCATAACAAGAACAACGAGGGGTTTGCAAGATAGAAGTTGGAAATTACTCAATTTGTTATGAAGGTCAACTTAGGCTCAAGCCTGTGCCAGTCCCTAGTGCGCTTCATGGCTTTCGAAGCTATAACGCTTTCAAGCCATGGAATTGGCTTGGTGCAAGCACCTATAAAATTCAAAGTATGACCAGCAATTCAAAACATGAACTTTACGACGCAGCATCGGCAGACAGATTGAGTTTCTGGGCGACCCAAGCCAAAGAACTTCACTGGCACAAACCCTTCACAAAAACTCTTGACTGGACCAATCCCCCATTCGCTAAATGGTTCGAAGACGGCGAGATCAATGCCAGCTACAACTGTCTAGACAGACACGTGATTGAAGGCAGAGGCGACAAGACAGCGATCCTGTTTGAAGGTGAACGAGGTGATACCAAGACGTACTCATACAGCGAACTTCTTGCTGAAACAAAAAAGGCGGCCAACGCTCTTCTAGATCTTGGAGTTAACTCTGGCGACCGAGTGGCAATCTACATGCCAATGATTCCTGAGGCAGTAATCGCTATGTTGGCTGTCGCACGTATTGGAGCTGTACACAGCGTTGTCTTTGGTGGATTTAGCGCTGAATCACTTAGAAGTAGATTGATTGATGCACAAGCAAAGCTAGTAATCACGGCCGATGGTGGTTTCCGTAAGGGCAAAGCGCACGCGCTAAAAGAAGCAGTAGATGTTGCTCTTCAGGATGATAACTGTCCTTCTGTCGAGAGTGTGCTTGTAGTCCAAAGAACCAAGACAGATATTTCAATGTCTCCTAAAGATGTCTGGTGGCATGAAGCACTAGCTAAGGCAAACCCAGAGCATGAGGCTCAGGGTTTTGAATCAGAACATCCACTTTTCATTCTTTACACTTCAGGAACTACAGGTAAACCTAAAGGTATTTTGCACACAACTGGTGGTTACCTAACCGGAACTGCATATTCACACAAACTTGTTTTTGATTTGCAGAGAGATACCGATGTTTACTGGTGCACCGCGGACGTCGGATGGATCACTGGCCACAGTTACGTAATCTATGGGCCACTAGCTAATGGTGCAACACAAGTCATCTACGAGGGAACTCCTGACTCACCTAACTTTGAGCGCTGGTGGGAAATCATTGCCAAATACAAGGTGAGCATTTTCTACACAGCTCCGACTGCCATTAGAACGTTTATGAAGATTGGTAGATCTGTAGTTGATGGTCATGACTTAACTTCTCTTAGAGTTCTAGGTTCCGTTGGAGAACCAATCAACCCAGAAGCATGGCACTGGTATCACGAAGTTGTTGGCGGTTCTAGATGTGAGATTGTTGACACCTGGTGGCAAACAGAGACTGGTTCAATCATGGTTTCTCCTGTCCCCAACGCATTTAAGACAAAGCCAGGATCCGCTCAAAGACCGCTTCCAGGAATCACCGTTGGCATCGTCGATGAGAGTGGTGCCCCAGTGAAGAATACCGATGACGGCAGCGAAGCTGGTTACCTAACCATCGATGAACCTTGGCCGAGCATGCTTCGAGGAATCTGGGGAGACCCAGAGCGATATGTGGAAACCTACTGGTCAAGATTTGAAGGTAAGTACTTTGCCGGTGATGGCGCTCGCTTTGACGAAGACGGCGACATCTGGCTTCTAGGTCGCATTGACGATGTGATCAAGGTTTCAGGTCACAGACTCTCAACTGCAGAAATTGAATCTGCTCTGGTTGAACACCACTGGGTAGCCGAAGCTGCTGTTGTTGGAGCTAAAGATGAAATCACAGAGCAAGCGGTTGTTGCCTTCGTAGTGCTTCGCCAAGATGAACTAAGCGATGCGCCTAACGAGGAGGAGATAGGCAAGGTTCTAAGGTCTTGGGTCTCCGAAAAAATCGGTGCGATAGCAAGGCCTAAACAAATCTTGATTGTCTCTGAACTTCCAAAGACTAGATCCGGCAAGATTATGCGAAGACTCCTCAAAGACGTAGCTGAAGGAAGACCTGTCGGTGATACGACAACACTTGCCGACTCATCGGTTATGAATGCCATCAACGACAAGCTACACAGTGGAGCTAGCGACTAGTTGAACTCAACAATCAGTTCGACTTCAACTGGAGCATCTAGTGGAAGAACTGCAACACCAATAGTTGATCTAGCGTGGATACCGATATCGCCAAAAACCTGACCTAGGAATTCTGAGGCACCGTTATTGATTGCAGGGTGTCCTGTGAAAGTCGGGTCGCTAGCGATAAAGCCGTTGACCTTAACGATTCTTGTAATTCGATCTAGATCACCAATTGCAAACTTCACAGCGGCTAGACAGTTCAATGCAGAAATCTGTGCAAGTTCTTTCGCTCTCTCAGGTGAAACCTGTGATGGAACTTTGCCTGTTTCGGCTAGCTTGCCATCAACCATAGGTAATTGACCTGCGGTCATGACTACATTTCCTGTTGCAACAGCAGGGATGTATGCCGCCACCGGAGGTACAACCTCAGGAAGAGGGAACCCTAGTTCAATTAGTCTTGCTTCAATTTTTCCAGTCATTTTTATTCCTTAGCTCTCTTCATATATGCGACATATCCACCCTCGGGGCTGGTAACTACCTGAACGAGTTCCCAACCCTGGGCACCCCAATGGTCCAGTATTTGCTTGGGATTGTGCGGCGGAAGGGGGGTTACAGTGTATTCCCAGATGACCATTTTTATGGTTCCTCTCAAAGATTGAAGGTAACCTTGATTCTATGGCTGACACAGGCAAGAAAAATAAGAAACAGGCAGGTTGGTTAGGACTTTTTGGTCTTAGCACCGTAGCTGGGGTACTAAGCATGGCTTTAATGCTCCCTGTTGTCTGGATTGGTGGGATTGGTGCTAGTGCAACCCTGTCTGTTTTTGAAAGCCTGCCAGATTTCATCAAGCCGGTAAACGCAGCCGATGCATCTAACATCTACGCCGTGGAAAATGGCAAGCCTGTGCAGGTGGCTAGGTTCTTTGCCGAGAACCGCATCTCAGTAGATTTCGAAGAAATCTCTCCAAACATGATCCGTGCAGCAATCGACACGGAAGACCCTCGTTTTTATGATCACGCCGGAGTCGACTGGCTGTCTTTCACCAGAGCTATTGTCAACAACGTTGCTGGTGTTTCTAGAGCTGGTGGATCAACCATCACCATGCAGTTTGTAAAGAACAACCTTCTTGAAGCAGCAGTTCTAAGCGGTGATCAGGAAGCAATTGATCTACAGACAAGTGCCGAATATGCTCTGCAAAGAAAGTTCCAAGAAGTTCGTCTTGCACTTGCTTTAGAGCAGGACTACAGCAAACAAGACATTCTTGCTGGCTACCTAAACCTTTCATTCTTTGGAACCAACATCAATGGTGTTGAAGCGGCCTCAGAGTATTACTTCGGCATCAAGGCTAAAGATCTCAACGTTCCGCAAGCAGCAATGCTTACAGCGATGCTCAAAGGTGCAGAGCTTTACCGACCTGATGTTGAAGAAAACAAGGAACGTGCTCTAAGCAGAAGAAATCTTGTAATTCAAAACATGGCTGATGCTGGAGATATCACTCAGGCTGAGGCAAATGAATACAAGGCATCTGAAATTGAATTAAACATCCAGAAGATTCCAGTTGGTTGTGAAAGCGACCAGACCACTGCATTCTTCTGTGACTATGTAGTTTGGAATATTAGAAACAGTCCAGAGTTTGGTCCTACAGCGGAGGATCGAGAGACTCTTCTTCGTAAGGGTGGATTAGATATCTACACCACTATCGACCTCAAGCTTCAAAGAGTTGCCGATAAAGCAACCAAGACTTGGGTGCCGCCAACAGACGAATCAAAGATTGGTGCATCGAGCGTTTCAGTTCAAGTGGGAACCGGTAGAATTCTCGCCCTTACTCAAAACAGAATCTTTGACCAGACTGATTCAGGTCTGCCAGGTCACACCTCAGTGAACTACTCAGCGGACAAGAACTACGGTGGTTCTTCTGGTTTCCAGAGTGGTTCCACATACAAGATCTTCACTCTTGCAGAATGGCTATCCAAAGGCTTTAAGTTGAATGACCACGTCGATGGCCGAGTCAAGGAATGGAACGCATCAGAGTTCAGCTCTCGCTGTGGATCTCTTGTTGGTACCTGGGCTCCAGGCAACGACTCTCAAGCACCTGAAGATCTAACTGCAATGCAGGCTACCTACATGTCTGTGAACACAGGCTTCGCTGCTATGGCTAGCCAGCTAGACCTATGTGACATTAGAGACACAGCAATGCGTTTCGGTGTGCACAGAGCTGATGGAACTGAACTAGTTTCCTACCCAGCATCGATTCTTGGTATTAACGAAATTGCTCCCTTG
>JBEDLY010000011.1:0-20657 GCA_041171365.1 Actinomycetota bacterium
ACCATCTGTAAAGATTTGATAACACAAAAGCCATTTTTCGCGAAACCGCTTTCGCGAGCCAATAATCGGGTTTACTCTACTAATTAGACGTGTGTGCGCGCGTGTAAAGTACCAAACAATTCCAGGGTCTCCCCTTGAGTTGGCAATTCCACATCGTAATGAAAGGCACACATGTTTCTTAACAAAGTGAAACTGCGTAAGGCTTCTAGTCGCGCAGCTCTCCTGTTAGCAACTGGTTCACTCCTTGCAACAGGAATAACCCCTGCTCACGCACTAGATGCAACTCCGCTTTACATAAACTTCGAATCTAATGACCCGCTAAAGGACCTTGCCATTAGCGCTCAAGGTCCATTCTCTGGAACATCGACTGAAATCAAGGCTTCGACAAACCTTGAAGGCGACGCCTTGTTCATCACCAAAAATGGAGATCCATGGTCTGGTGTTAACATCCTTGGTGCATCATCAACACCTTACGGTTACACAGCTGCTGACAAGAAGGTAATTACTTTCGACTACTGGTCACCAGATGCAACTCCATCACCGGTAATGCTAAAACTTGAGACTCCTGGTGCAACATACAAGGCAGTAGAAGCTCAGCCTGGTCTAAACACAATCTCAGTTGACTTCTCAGATGTCGCTAGCTGGGGCGGTGGCTACACCAAGCTAATCATTTTCCCTAACTTTAGAGAAGGCGCAGACGCTACCTATACAGGTGCAGCTCCTGTTGCAAACACTGGTCAGGTTTATGAGGTTGACAATATCTCTATAAACGGTGGAACAGCTGCTGACGTATACGTACCAGTTGTGGCTCCTACCCGAGAAGCAACAAGCACTTTGCTGACTTTTGAGACCGACGATGCACTTGGTGCAGCAGCAATCGGACAAGGGTTTGAAGGTGCAGTAACAGCAATCGTTGATGCTCCAGCCGGAGGCAACGGTGGTAAGGCTCTAGAAATTGAGAAGGCTGGAAACCCATGGTCAGGTGTGAACCTGGTCACCGCTCCATCGACTGTCAAATTCCTAGACGCAACAAACCAGAGTGTTACTTTGAACTACTACTCACCTGAGAGCGTGAACACTCCTGTTCAGTTCCAATTGGTGGGTTCAAATGGTTCAAAGATCAACCAAGCAGTTGAGGCTGCTCCTGGTTGGCAGACACTGACATTCGACTTCTCAGCTTCATACAATGCTTCAGTCGAGTACACCGCAGCAGTTATCTTCCCTAACTTCGTAAACGGTGCAGATGTACCTGGATACGCAGGTGCTCCAGCTGTTTCACCATTGACTGGTAAGAAGTACGCAATCGACAACGTTGGTTTCAATGGTGCTGTAACTCCAGCAATCACTGTTCCAGACACACGTCAGGCAACAAGCACATTGCTAACATTCGAAGCTGGTGACACACTTGGTGCTTCTGCAGTTGGTGCCGGATTTGAAGGTGCTGTAACAGCAATCGTTGATGCTCCAGCCGGAGGCAACGGTGGCAAGGCGCTAGAAATTGAGAAGGCTGGAAACGCATGGTCAGGTGTCAACCTGGTTACCGCTCCATCCACAGTGAAGTTCCTAGATGCGTCTAAGAAGACTGTTACTTTGAACTACTACTCACCTGAGACTGTAAACACTCCAGTTCAGTTCCAGTTGATTGGTGCAGACAATTCAAAGATCAACCAAGCAGTTGAGGCTGCTCCTGGTTGGCAGAAGTTGACCTTTGACTTCTCAGCGTCTTACAACGATGCAGTTGAGTACACCGCAGCAGCAATCTTCCCTAACTTCGTCAATGGAGCAGACGTACCTGGCTACACAGGTGCTCCAGCTGTTTCACCATTGACTGGTAAGAAGTACGCAATCGACAACGTTGGTTTCAACGGAGCGACAACTCCAGCCATCGCTGTGCCAAGAGCAGCAACAAGCACACTTCTAACATTCGAAACTGGTGACACACTAGGTGCGGTTGTTGAAGGTGCTCCTACAGCTCAGAAGCCACAGGGTGGATTCGAAGGTGCTACAACTTCAATCGCAGTTGCACCAGCTGGTGGAAACGGTGGAAACGCACTAAAGATCACTAAGAATGTTGGAGCGATGGTTTACGCCGGAGCAACCTTCATCAAGTTCGGTGATGACAAGCGCGTGACTAACGGAACATACAAGACTGTTACATTCAACTACTACTCACCAAAAGATAACTCTCCGGTGAACGTAGAGCTTCGTCCGTATCCAAACGCACTAGGCAAGATTGTGAACGCACCACTAGGTTGGTCAACAATTACTGTTGACTTCACTGACGTTGCTGGCTGGACATCAGCAGAAGAGTTCACTCTTCTATCGATCTTCCCAGACTTCAACCAGTCTGCTGGTGACACTGCACAGTCATACTACGTAGACAACTTGGCATTCAACGGTGCTGTAACACCTGAGATCCCAGCAGTTTCTGTACCAAGAGAAGCAACAAGCACTCTTCTTACATTCGAAACTGCTGACACTCTAGGTGCGAAGGTAGTTGGAGAATCAACACTTGCTAAGCCAGAAGGTGGATTCGAAGGTGCTGTTACAAGCATCGACAACGCTCCAGCTCTTGGTAACGGTGGTAAGGCTCTAAAGATCGTAAAGAACGTTGGAGCTCCTACTTACGCAGGTGTTAACATCATCCGCTTCGGTGCTGACAAGCGCGTCACCAACGGAACCCACAAGACAATCACATTCAACTACTACTCACCGAAGACAACTTCGGATGTACGTATTGAGCTAAGAGCGTTCCCTAACGCTCTTGGTCACACTGTGGCTGCTCCTAAGGGTTGGTCAAAGATCACTGTTGACTTCACCAACATTGCAGGCTGGACATCTACAGAAGAGTTTGTTTCTGTAATCATGTTCCCTGACTTCAACGTTGCTGGTGCAGGAGACGCGTTCTACGTAGACAACCTTGCATTCAACGGAGCTACAACTCCTGCTATTCCACTGCCAAAGGTAAAGCCAACCGTAAAGACAGCAGCAGCTGTTGGTGGTACTGCTAAGTACGCAAAGACACTTACCGCTGGTAAGGGTTCATGGACTGGCACTGCAACAATCGCCTACACATACAAGTGGTACCGCTGTTCAGTTTCTTCAACAAAGACAGCTACTACTGCACCAACCTCTTCAGCTAAGTGTGTAACCATTTCAGGTGCCACAAAGTCAACCTACAAGTTGGCTAAGTCTGACATTGGAAAGTACGTACGTGTACTGATCACAGCTAAGAACTCAGCTGGTACTGCTTACTCACTAAGCAAGACAACCGCAAAGGTTGCCAAGTAACAGCTAAGAACTAAAAATGTGGCCCTCGGTTTTCCGGGGGCCACATTTCTTTAACTAAAAAGTTTTTCCTTCTTAGATCTCAAAATCTTCAACCAAGCAATTGCACCTGTTGAATACAAAGTCCAAATCACAAGAAGTGGTTGAAAGAAAAGTCTGATCAATCTGGCTTCGTCGGTGTTTAGACCAAACGCATCTGTTTGCGTTAGCCATTGAGAAATGTTGCCTGGGAAGATGGCGATAAAGAACAGTGCAGTTACTGTTCCAGCTATCGGAGCTTTGAATCCTGACAGCAACCAGAGGCCGAGAAGGATTTCAACTATTCCGCTAGCGATAACAACAAAGTCAGCATCTAGTGGCAACCAGGTTGGCACCTGAGCCCTGAAGGTTTCTCTCGCAAATCCTAGATGTGATGAACCCGCAAAAGTAAGCGCTAAGCCAAGTCCTAGACGGGCTGCAATTCGAATGATTTTCATGATAGGTAGCAGTCTACTTTCGGCATCTGAATAAGTCTGAGAATGTTCTAAGAAGCAAGGTAGCATCCTCATTGGGCGGTCCAGCAGCAGAACCCAGTCTGTTATTCTTTGTCTAAATGCACCCGTTCCCCTTATCAAATCTTGACTGAAGGAAACCAATGACTGAAGAAGCTAAGTGCCCAGTGCCTCACGGTGTAGGAACCACCCCAACTACAAACAGTAAGTGGTGGCCCAACCAACTCTCAACAGCAGCACTTATTCATCACTCAGAGAAGAGCGATCCATTCGGTCCAGACTTTGACTATGTAGCGGAGTTCAAGAGCTTGCCATTGGCACAGGTCAAGGCAGACATCATCTCAGCTATGAAGACTTCACAACCATGGTGGCCTGCTGACTACGGCCACTACGGTCCATTCTTTATCCGTATGGCTTGGCACTCAGCAGGAACCTATCGCGTTAGCGATGGTAGAGGTGGTGCTGGTCAAGGACTACAGAGATTTGCCCCATTGAACTCATGGCCTGACAACGTCAACCTAGATAAGGCAAGAAGATTGCTATGGCCTATCAAGCAGAAGTATGGTCGCAAACTATCTTGGGCAGATCTCATGATCCTTGCTGGAAACGTAGCTCTTGAAGACATGGGTTTTAAGACCTTCGGTTTTGCTGGAGGAAGAGCTGATGTATGGGAACCAGATAACACCTACTGGGGCCCTGAGACAGAGTGGCTAGCCAACAAGCGTTATGACGCCACTCGTGATGCTGGAACCCTAGAGAACCCTCTAGCTGCTGTTCAGATGGGACTTATCTATGTGAACCCTGAAGGTCCAGATGGCAATCCTGACTTCCAGCTATCAGCTAACGATATAAGAGAAACTTTTGCTCGTATGGCTATGAACGACGAAGAGACCGTTGCTCTAATTGCTGGAGGTCACGCCTTTGGTAAGGCTCACGGAGCTGGAGATGCTGCTCAAGTTGGCGTTGCTCCTGAAGGTGGAGAACTACACCAGGTAGGTCTAGGTTGGGCTAACAGCCAGGGCAAGGGACACAGTGAAGACACCATCTCTAGCGGTCTAGAAGGTGCTTGGACTCCAACTCCAATCAAGTGGGATAACACCTACCTAGAACTGATCTTCAAGTACGAATGGGAGAAGACTCATTCACCAGCTGGTGCTGTTATGTGGCACCCGATCGACTGCGAAAGAGTCGACATGACTCCTGATGCTCACATCCCAAGACAGATGAATCTGCCTGTGATGTTCACAACAGACCTAGCCCTTAGATATGACGCTAAGTATGCAGAGATTAGCCGCAAGTTCTTGGCTGACTTTGATTACTTCTCAGATCAGTTTGCTCGTGCCTGGTTCAAGCTAACTCACCGTGACATGGGTCCACGTGCTCGCTACCACGGTGCTGAAGTTCCAGCAGAAGTATTGCTATGGCAAGACCCTGTTGCTGAAGGCAGCACTGAATGGACCAAGAAGAAAGAAGTAATTGCATCAGCAATCCTTGCAACAGGTCTTTCAAATGCTGACCTAGTAAAAGCTGCTTGGCGATCAGCATCAACATTTAGAAACAGCGATAAGAGAGGTGGAGCTAATGGAGCACGTATTGCTCTAGAACCTCAGAGAAGCTGGGCAGTAAATGCTGATGTTATTCCAACTATCGACAAACTTGCTGAAGTTAAAAGCAACCTAAATGTTGAAATCTCACTTGCAGACCTAATTGTGTTTGCCGGTAACCTTGCAATCGAAAGAGCTGCAAGCGAAGCAGGAGTAAAGGTTCAGGTCGAAGTATCTAGCGGTAGAGGTGATTCAACTCAAGATCAAACTGATGTTGAATCATTCAACTACCTCAAGCCAATTGCTGATGGATTCATCAACTGGTCTGAAGGAAATGAAGAGACTGCAGAACATCTATTACTGGAGAAGGCTTCATTGCTTGGCTTAACTCCTCCAGAGCTAACTGTTCTTGTTGGTGGTCTAAGAGCAATTGGTGCTACAAGTTCAAACACTCAACTAAGTGTATTGACTTCAACACCTGGAGTTCTAAACAACGAGTTCTTCAGAAACCTTCTAGATAACAACATTGCTTGGGCTCCAAAGTCCGGTCAAAAGGGTATCTATGGTTCCCACGCATATGCTGATGGAGAAAGAAAGTGGACTGCAACAAGAGCAGATCTAGTCTTTGCTTCTAACTCAGTATTGCGTGCACTTGCTGAAGTTTATGCAGCTGACGATGCTAACGAGAAGTTTGTGAATGACTTTGTAACTGCTTGGACCAAGGTCATGAAGGCTGATTTGTTCTAGAACTTAGAAATTAGGCAAGCGTCTTGTCGACAATGAGACCGATTAGAGCATTCCAGATAATTGGATCCATCTGGTTGTCCACAACATCGTCAACGATCTTGCCTAGTGTGTAAGCCTGAATAAGGACTGCTGCTGCTCGAGGGTCAAATGACTTGTTGAACCAACCTCTGTTCTGAACTTCTATGAATTGTTCTGTGAAAAGATCTGTTAGACCCTGTTGAACCTCACCAAGGGCTTTTCTAAACTTCTCATTCTTCTCAGCCATTCCTAGAATGCGGGCACGCTCATAGCGGTTAGCTTTTCTAGCTGGGTCCTGGGTTATCTCAGTGACATGAGACAGTCCTGCGAAGAATTGCTCTTTAGTCTCACACTTTTCTAGAAGTTCGCGGATTACACCGCCACTTTTCTCAACAAACCTTGAGTATCTAACTAAGTAGGCTTCTTCGATGAGTTCACCGATTGATGGCCAGAAGTGATACAAAGAACCCTTGGCTATCCCTGTTCTTCTTAAGATCTCGGCTGCTGAGACATCTTTCTCAGTCATCTCATCAAGCATCTCTACCGCAGTGAGCAGGAGCTTATTGCGTGTTTCCTTGCCTGCATCACTCATTGCCTAAGTCTACTCTCGCGAGAATAACTATTCCTTTCTCGCAAAGGACCCACCAAGACTTTCCATCTAGTGCAAAGGCGCTGTGTTCGAACCTACTTCTGCTTAACTACAGATCCCTGACCGTTTAGCTGCCATGCGTGCACATAGTCGATCTCAGTCTTGCTTTCAGCCCAACCGCTGTAGCTTCCACCGAATCCAGCAGAACCCTGAACAGCATTGTTGAAGATCAGGAAGAAAGGCTTATCGAATGGCCAGTATCCTTGGACGTTTGTCGGTGTAGCTGTCCAGAAAAGCTCACGATCAACGTAGAACTCTAGTTTTCCTGGCAACCAAGCCAGCCCATAAGTATGGAAACCTGTTTGATAGTTAGCCTGGTTGAGTTCTTCACCCCAGATGTAGCGGTGACCTCCACCAAACTCTGTCACTGGGAAGTGAAGAGCAGCCGAGTTTCTCATAGGTAGGTTTCCACCCTGCTCAGCAATGTCAATCTCTCCAGCTCTAGGCCAGCTAACTTCACTCATCGAATCACCTAGAGCCCAGAATGCTGGCCAGTTGCCGCCACCGGTAGGCATCTTCATACGCGCTTCTATGTACCCGTACTTAAAGGAGACTTTCTTCTGAGTATCAAAACGACCACTAGTAAAGCTACAAGGTGGGTTCATGCAACTACCGGCGTTTGCAGGAGTGCCAGTTACTTTCTTAGCAGTGATAACAGCGTTACCCTGTGCAGATCCATCTAGACGAATAGCGTCTGGTGTGTACCACTGCTTTTCATTGTTGTGGCAAGTTCCACCACCGTTATTTGCATCATGGCCACAATATCTTGCAGTCCAGGCAGTGTTATCTATGAGGCCACCGGCCTGGCCAGAGAATGAATCGGACCATAGAAGTTTGCCGACATTGTGTCCGGCAAGAACTGGAGTTGCAGCGTTAACGGTCCATTTCGCGTAAAGAGTTAGTTTGGACTTAGGTTTGATTACGGCAGCGTTCCAGTACTTAACATTTCCTGTTCTGGTCAATGACCAGCCGCTAAAGCGGTGTGTGTCTTTTACAAACTTGTTTGGTGACAGCTTTTTTCCTTTGACTGAAATAATCTGCTTAGCCATCACTCCAGTTCCACCATTGGCATCAAATGTCACGGTGTACGAAGTAGCTGCAGCAGATGCAGAGTTGGAAAGATTTGGTGCTGCAAGTCCTGCGAACACGATCACGGTTGCAGTAAGGATTCCAAGGAATTTAGCTCTCATGCCCCAAGTCTACTTGCCCTATTACCTAAGTCTTATGGCCGAATCAGGCTTCTCTCAGCCTTCGACAATTGCAAGCGTTTACAGGTTAAATAGCTAACCCGCCACAGTAATCTGCGGCGGGTTAGCTACTAGAACTTAGTTATTAGCCAAGCTTCGCGTACAGAACGCGAGTCTTGGTGCGAACCTTCTTGTATGTAGTTGGAACATACATGTCACGCACGACTGTTACTGTAACCACTGTGCTTGATGTGATCTTCTTCAAGGCAGCAAGCTGAGTCTTCTCTGTCTTACCGGTACATAGGTTCGGTGAAGTCAGAGTTAGCATCTTGCTAGTTGCCTGCTTCTTAGTGATACCGAAGCTTGCAGAACAGGTGTAAGTCTTGCTTCCAACCTTGAATGATGCAGTTGCCTTTACTGGACCTACATAGACAACGCTTAGCTTTAAGCCCAAGGTTCCCTTGCTACGGTTCCAACCTAGTTGAGTGTCACCACTCTTTAGGAATGTTCCAGTCTTTGAAAGAACTAGAGGCTTCTTGATGTCGCCCTTTTCTGTCAAAGGTGTTGAAGGAGTCTTGGCAACTGTGATTGTCAGTGACTTAGTCGCTGCCAACCAGTTAGCGTTACCTGCCTGGGAAGATGTGATCTCACAAGTTCCCTCTGCAATTGCAACCACATAACCGGTTGAAGATACAGTACAAACACTCGGAGTGGTTGTTGAGTAAACAACAGCCATACGTGAGCTTGCAGATGACACTACGTTGAATCCATCAAGGTCTACTACAACCTTGGTTGGACCAGTTAGTGTGACTGTCTGTGCTGCAGCTGGTGCTGCAGAAACAGTAGTTGACTGAGTACCTGAACCAGCTAGCAACAGACCGCTTGCAGCAGCAGTTGCCTTCACAGTACAAGTACCAGCAGTTAGTAGACGTGCCTTGTTTGCAACGATTGAACAAACAGCAGGCGTCTCTGAGCTCCAGGTAATTGCACCTGCAGTACCAGCATCAACTGGTGAGAATGCAACCTGAGCACTAAGAGCTAGATCAGCGTTACCAACAGTTACTGCTGAAGCCAAAGCTGCAACTGTAACGGTCTGTGCAACACCCAGACCTACGTAGGTAAAGGTGTCAACAACTGTGTCGCCATCTGCTGTTGTCAGTGTGATGTCAACTGTTCCATTAGCAGAAGCAGTAGGAATTGTTAGCTGAAGTAATGTAGCGGTCTTAGTTCCGATTGTGGCTCCGTTAGCACCGATCTTTGCAGAGATAACTTCGTCCAGGTCGGTACCTGTCAAAGTAACCTTCGCACCAGCTGCAGGAGTGTTCTTTGAGTACTTAACATCCTTTGAGGTAACAACTGGTACTGCACCTACTGGAACAACATAGCTTGGGTCCATCCACTTGAGAACAGTGAGGTTAGATGCAGCAGCTGCATCGCTATAGATAAGGTATGGGTTCTTATCGGATCCTCTTACCCAGAACTTTGCTAGTCCGTTACCGGTAGCAGTTGTGTAGGTCAGAACTTCACCAGTAGTTAGAACACCAGTTGATAGATCAACCCAACCCGCTGCATCCTTACCGATTGAGCCAACAGATACAGGTAGAACAGTCGCGTTTGAAGGCACTGCATGACCTGCCAAGGCTCCAATAGAAGGTGTTGTAATTTCAGATGCAGTTGTGTCAATTGCCAGTGAGACACCAGCAGCCGCTCCATCAAAAGTAATTACTTCGCGGTTCAAGCCTGTGCTGGCGAGAGCAAAGACTTTACCTGTGTTCTCAGAAGGGAATACCATGGTTGGCTCGTTGGCGATAGTTCCACCCGAGGTTCCCCAAGCTTCAGGGGTAGTGCTAATAACGCCAAGGTTTGAGTCCAATCGAACAACTGTGTGTCCAAGGATTGTTCCACCGTTCGCCATTGGAGGGTTATTGAACTGGGTTATCTCGCTTGTAGTCACAAACGCAGTGATCAAAGCTTCTGAGCCGGTTGCGTTTGGGTTCACTGAGTAAGCAGTGATGACGTTATTGAACAAACCATCTGGTGTAGCCATCTTGGCTACATAGGTAAGGGCTCCAGTGTCTGGGCTTACAGATGCTAGAACTTGTAGGCCCAAATAGGTGGTTTGTGGACCTGCACCAATTGTGAACTGCTTCTGACAGGTAATTGAAAGTAGAGCTTCATCTGTTGGAGCGCCAAGAACAGAAATCTGCATATTTGATCCTGGTCTTGTGGCATATCCAGCTGCAGCTGAATCACAAAGAGTGTTAACACTAGCTTGAGAGAGTGTTTGCGATGTGGTGCTTGCGCTTGCTGCTGAACCGAAGAAGACTTGGGTTTCTGCAGTCATAGTGCCGAAGTTAACTCCGTTCACTGCGACAGCTAACTTGTCTTTAGCTGCTCCGAAGTAGCCCATTCCACCGTAGAAAGAGTTTGGTGATGTGAATGTATTAAGAAGCAGAGTTCCTGTTCCTGCGAAGGTTGAGTCAAGTGAAGTTGCAGTTGCATGTCTCACTCGGATTGCTGAGGTTCCACAGTTTGGGTTACAGGTTCCTTGGTTAGCTCCAACCAAGTAGAAGCCTCCCTTGCCATCAGGAACGTTGATGGTACGCGATGAAAGATCTTCAATCGGTAAAACGTTGCTACTTACCTTAACGATTTTCTTAGCTTCCAATATCCCTGCGTAAGAGCTGGTGACTGTGTAACCCGCAGCCGGAACAAAAACCTGTGTTCCATCTGAGTATTCAGAGTAGACATTTTCGTACTTGTCTCTGAACTTGACTAGGTAGGTCTTTCCTGAATTCAAACCAATAATGCTACATGTGTAGTTGGTTCTGTTTGCGTAGTTGATTTGAACATTCGAACTGCGAACAATGACTGTTGGTGCGGCAGCGTCATAAACAACACATTCTGGACCACTGGTCATGTACATAGCGCTAGACCCGACTGCAAATTGCCCTGATACAGACACTGAGCCGTTTGAGAAAATAGCTGTTGGAGCTGCTGGCTTAGCCGGAGCACAGTCTGAGCTGACATCCACATCATTCTGGTTGTACAGCTTGAAAGAAAGTTCGTGGGGTTCTCCAGCAACCAAGCTTTGAAGTCCACTGTTTAGATTTAGGTCAACACCCCAATCCAAGTCATACTGGGTGACCGTAATCGATGATGAGTAAGAATCACGATAACCAGGATCTCCATACTGCTTGAAGCCTGACTTCGTGCCCCAGAAGTTGTTGAGCCCAATCGATTGAGCTCCGTCGATTAGAAGTTCACCAGTGACAGTATCGCCTACTGCGACCTTAGTGGTGTCAAGACAAAGAGTTCCTGATGCACTTGAGTTAAGGATTGATTCTGGAGTGGTGAATGTTGCACCAGGAACAAAGTATCGGTACTCCAAGTTTCCAACTGTAAGGCCGGTTGCGTCAGCTGGCACAACTTCAATTCCTCCGAATGTGGTTAGTTCGATGGAGATGTTGTAAGTTCCAGCTGGAAGAGTTCCATTTGTGGATTCGATGTAAAGTCTCGGTTCCAATCTTCCGTAGTAGTCAGTTGCATCTGCAGGCACTGTAACTGTTCCTGTGAAGTAATCCGCCTGATAAGCAGGTCCGCCAACGTTAGAGTAAAGACCTCCGCTGATGTCCTTGTAGTAGGAGACGTTTGGTGAGTTTTGAGTAACAGCAGAACCATTAGGCTGCGTCAGAGTAACTTTGTATCCCAGAACTTGAGACTGACGATCCAGAAGGAAACTCTCTGCAAAGGAGAATTCCTTGTTTACTTCAACATTTTTGAGACCTGCAGGAACAACAAATGAGCTCTGAGCTCCCAGGTCTACTGTGAAACTTGCTCCTGGTTTTTGAACTTTTGAAATATCGACAACAGGTGCCTCAGCATTGGCCTGGCTTACGCTTAACCCCCCAACCAAAAGTGATGTTAGCGCGATTGTGCTAAAGAATTTTTTCAGCATTGAATGATCTCCTGTTTTGCAGTTGGGGGTTTTAAGTTTGCATTTCGTCAGCAATTAGACGAGAGGTTTAACTATTGCTTCAATCCTAGGGGATTGGACAGACATTCCCGACTACAAATTGGTCCTTCCGAGAGATTAAAGTGGCTGGTTGAGAACGCTGGAATTCCAAGTATTAAGGCACTTTTGTTGGACATAAAGAGCCTTTTCGGCTAAAAATGGGATCTTTCCAAGTCAATAGACTGGTGTTTATGGTTATCGACTACGACGCTTTTGATGGCGAATGGAAGAAAATAGGCCTCTCTGGACCCGCCAGACGAGCCCTTGTAGATGCCAAACTCTATAAAGTGTCAGACCTTAGAAAGATAACCCTCCAGGAACTAGAAGGCCTCCATGGAATGGGCAAGTCATCAATCGCCAGAATAAAGGTCATTATGAATGCCAAGAAGATCAGGTTCAACCAACACTAATCTGCTGTTCTACTTCAGCTCTACTTCATACCGAATAAAGTTGCTCAAGGTTGCCACCTTGTCATAGAGCTTTCTTGCTGTGGTGTTGCTCTCTCTTGTGATCCAGAAGAGCTTCGAACACTTCCGCTCTGCTGACAATTCCTTTACTGCTTGGATAAGTGCTCTCGCAGCTCCATTGCCTCGAGCGTCCTCAGCAACATATAGATCTTCTAGATAGCAATCGAATGTGTCGGTCCAGGTAGACAGTTGATAGTGAAAATGAACAATTCCAACAACTTCACCATTTGATTCAGCAACCAAACCTTGAATCTCTGGATCTGGGCTGGTTAGACGCTGCCAAGCAAGTTCGGTGTTCACCTCGCTAGGTGAGGTTTCATAAAACTTCAAGTAATCGAAAAAGAGTTCTTGCCATGAGGGCTTATCACTTGCCTGGATTCCGCGCACATTTATACTCAAATTCAAACTCCAATGCCACTAGTCGCCTCTATGGTGCTAACTATATCGTGCTATTCACACCATTTCGGACTTGCATCAAACTAACGAATTTTTCCAACACCAGGGATCATTCGACCGACCTTGGCAGCGTATGCTGCGTAGCCCGCATAATGTTTCATCAAAAGTTGATCTTCGAATCTAGCTTTGATTGATATGAGGACCACTAGCGATGCTCCAACCAAGAGAACCAAGATTGACTCTGAGATTGCTACTCGCCCAATTGCCAACAAAACTATTGCCAAATAAATAGGGTGACGGACAATCGAGTACATTCCAGTTGTCTTAAGCTGAGCCTTTTCCAAGGGAACGGGATTTGCGGTCAAGCTTCGACCTAGGTTGATAGCGCTAATAAGCAGAACAATGAATGCAAGAAGCGTCATGCCGTTAGCAACAGGGATAAGTACAAGCGGGGTCTCCCAGTCGCTTGCTTCGGGAAGCAAGATTAGAAAACCCAGCAATAGAAACTGAATACCAACTAATAGGTTGCCTTTTGCTTTCGAAGTCATTTACTGCTCTCCCGGTGTGTAGTTGCATACATCGCCTGGACATAGGCGAGGTTTATTCTTTGAGAAACGGCGAGCTAGTTCACAGCCGATGCAAATCCCAAATGCCGATTCCATGTATAGAAGAGCGATGCAAATTGCACACAAAGCTAGAGGAATCACTCCAGTTAGATTAAGTAATCCCAGACTCATACAGCTCCCAAAAACCATTACCAGACCTAAACTCCAGGCAAATTTCTTAGGTGCAGCATCTACCCATTCAGGTCGTTGTGGTCTAACAATTAGGTTGGCTAGCATCAAGCTTGGCACCCATCGAGTTGAAACAAAAAGACGCAGAAACATGTCGATCATGAACGTCATGCCAAAAGCTCTAAGAGGCTGGTAGTTGTCGGTAGTTAGAGCAAGCATCCAACCTGCAAACCCAAACAAAAATAGGATCCCTGCTGAAGCTCTAATGGCTCGTTCATTGAAGACAGGAAAGTCAATTCCCTGAACAATTACTCCAAATGAAGTTTGTTTTGTCTTTTGCATTAACGATCTCGCTCTCTAGTCATAAATATAAATTTCATTTCGTAACTTTTTGCCAGTGGCCTAGGGGCAACTGCACCTAACCTGAATAAAGGATTGCTCACATCCTCGTCCTGATGACTCTAAATTGCGCTTGGTCTGCCAAAATAGAGTTCTTGGGTCTAATAGCCAAGATATTCAGATAAGGGAGCAAATGAATAAATCTGCAGAAACATCTGGCTTGATGCTCGGCATATCAAGTATGTTCACTTTTTGGATTCCACCTTTTGGCCTCTTTCTTGGAATTGCTGGACTGACTTTATCTTTGGTGCGTAAAAAGCAGCAGAGAAGATTTGCTGTGTTGGCGATTGTCTTTTCAACTCTTGGAATCTTTTCATTTGTAAGTTTCTGGGGATCTGTCTGGATGTTGTCTCAGTAGCAACTATCAAACGTGAGTCAGGTAAGTTACTGATTTCCCTGCCCTTGAGGCATCGAATCTAAAGTTCCGCCATTTTCAGCTGCTTGCTGAAAAGCTGGAAGATGAGACTCCTGCGATGCTCTGCGCAAATTTCCAAGTACTTTGAGAATTTGCGAGTCACTTGTTCGACCAATTAGAGCGTCATACATTTCTATGTTCAGCACCTCGCCTTCAGCCCACGCTTCGGCTGCGCTCTGCAAATCACGTGGTGCTGGAATTTGTCCTGTGTATGGATTTGTTGGCACTACAGTTCCCAATCGCTCTAGTTGTCTAATGAGAGCATCGCTATGTCTAAGTTCAGCTTGCAAGATGGTCGCGTAAGGCTCAACCTGCCCATATTCATCCAGCACAGATTGGTAACTCGCTGCGGCTGCATATTCTCCATCCGCACCCATAAGTGCTTCCCAAAGTACTTCAACGTCCGATACATCTTCATCGGCTACCCCAGCAATCGCGTCTTCTAGAGGAGGGATATCGGAAGGAAGTTCTTGTGTTTGAGTAGGAGCAGGAGTTAGAGAGTTGTCTGGGGTTGGGCCTGCTTCGGGCGAAGCGGAGCACCCAGTTAGGGCTAACAGTGAAACGAAAAGGACTGTTGAGGATTTGAAATTTTTCATATTCACTTTCCGAATCTGGTGTGGTTGATGGTGCCCTGATGTTCTTGGAATAGTTGAGCTACTTATCTGCGTTTGCTGCTTGCTCAGCTTCGATCTGAGCTCGCACTTCATCCATGTCGAGTGCCTTTGCAGCAGCAACTAACTCATCCAAGGCAGGCTTAGGGAGAGCTCCTGCCTGGGAAAAGATCACAATTTCTTCCTTGAATATCATCAAGGTTGGGATTGATTGAATGCCGGCCATAGCTGCAAGCTCTTGTTGATTTTCAGTATCAACCTTCGCAAAAACAATGTCCTTATTTTCTTCTGATACTTCCTCGAAGATCGGAGCGAAAACGCGACACGGTCCACACCAGGCAGCCCAATAGTCAACGAACACAAGTTGGTTTTCCTTGATGGTGGATTCAAAGGTTTCTAGATTTAAGTTCACTGTCGCCATGTCAATAGTCTATACCCCCTAGGGTATATAAAACACTTGTTTTGGCCTCGGCTACCCGTTGATGTTCAGCGGAGGATCACAGTTTGCCTTCATTGGAGTTATTGCTGCAGTCGGTGGAGCCGGGGTAGCATCCGCAGGTATTGGAGCAGCCATTGTCTCAGCTTGGCTATTAGGAGTTAGAAATGGCTTTTATGCAGTCAGATTAGGTCCGATTCTCAATCAGTTGCAACTTCCCGAGAAGAACCGAAGAATCAGGTCAAAGGTTTCTGGCTAACCGGTGTAGCTGTCTTCTTCTTCTGGAACTTGATGACTCTAGTTGGAGCACTCCTAGGTAATGATCTAGGAGATCCTTCAAGATGGGGACTTGATGCAGCAGCATCTGCATCGCTTACTCGATGCCCCAGATACATGCCCAGAGATACCAAATAGCACACCCGCCTTAAGTTGTTCCACAACTTGTCCTTTTGACGGAACTTTGTTTCCTAAAGGATGTTTATAGGAAGTAGTTCTAGTTCTTGAAATTCACTTGTATATCTGCTCGTCTAGCAACTGGGTTTGTTCGCTCAGGAGCAATACCCGAGGCAATCAATTTGAACACACCCGTCACTCCGAACCGCTTCAACGCAACGGCAACGCTTGAGGCTCGCGACATTGAAAGTTTCCTATCGTAGCTCGTGTCAGCTGTCTCAAAGACTCGGCCATTGATAGTTAAGACTGCTTTGCTCTTAACCTTGTTGATCTTTGCTGCCAAAGACTTAAGAGTTGCCAACGCAGCACCTGAGAGCGCTGCTGAATCACCAGTGAAAAGCACTCTTGACTTGAAGCTTGGCAGAACTACTGACGTTCCCTTCACGGTAGCGGTGTAGCTTGCCTGTCCAGTTGCACCATTGCT
Source organism: Actinomycetota bacterium (assembly GCA_041171365.1). Taxonomy (GTDB): domain Bacteria; phylum Actinomycetota; class Actinomycetes; order Actinomycetales; family Microbacteriaceae; genus Rhodoluna. The sequence continues at coordinate 16,275 of JBEDLY010000011.1, forward strand.
GGCAGTAATTCTGAAAGTTACCGAACTTGCTTTGCCTACGAAACCAGCAAGAGGGGTAAAAGTGATTACTCCTGATTGTGAGTTGATTGCGTAAGTTCCTTGGCCTGGAATGCTGATTGAGTTCACTGCAACGCCATTCTTCAGCAACTTAACTGATGCGCCAGCAGCAAGGGAAACAGTCGCTGTTTGCTTCTTGCCTTTAGAACCGGAAGTTGTCTTTGGCGCAACAGACAAGGACATCAACGGAGTTACTTCAAGGGTGTAGGTTGAATCACCCGTTGCCCCGTTTGAGGCTGTAACTCTAAACGAAACTGCCGTTGCATTACCAACAAAGTTAGCTACTGGAACAAATGTAATTACTCCTGTAGCTGGGTCAATTGTGTACGTACCTTGACCAGCGATGGTGAGAGTTGTCACCTCAACTCCAGATTCTAGTAGCTTCGCAGAGCCTCCAGCAGGGACGCTAACTGTTGCACTCTGATTTGCTCGCTGTGATCCAGTGGAAGTTAGTGGTGTTGGAGTGAGCGAGATTAATGCTGTGACTGTTGCTGTGTAGGTGGCATCGGTTGCCACGCCTTCAGCAGAGATAAATCTGTAGGCTACCGGTGTTGCTACCGCCGGACCAAAACCGGAAAGCGGTGTAAATACGATTTCTCCACTCTTAGAATCCAGAGAGTAAGTTCCTTCCCCTGCCACAATCAAAGTATCGACTTCTGCACCAGTGTTGTCCAAGAGTTTAAGTGTGCTTCCTGCAGGAATCTGTGTTGCCACGGTGTGGGTCTGTCCCTTCACTTCTGACGAAGTAAGCGGACTACCTGCAGTAGGCGCTGCAACACTTGCAACATACTCGCCGTCGTCGGTTAGGTTGAAGTAGTTTTCAATACGATAGGCGATAGCTGGTGCTGTGCCCACAAATCCTGCGTCTGGTGTGAACTCAACAATTCCGGTTAGTGGATCTAGGACATAAACTCCCACATTTGCAACGGAGATGGAGTTGACTAGGTTGCCTCCATCAACAAGTGAGATTGATCCGCCCGATGGAAGCCCGAGGTTCTGGGTTTGAACAGCTCCTTTTCTTCCAGAAGTGTTGAAATCTTGTGCCGTCGGCGCTTGAGGAGGCCCAAAGACGCTAGGCATCTGCAGTGTTACTGCGATAGATTCGGCAGCACCTAAGAGTGAGTTCAAGTCTTCTCGAACTACGCGGTAACCCCAGGTGTTGACAGCTGTTTCATCATCTGCAGAGTTGGTAGTCGGGTTAACCTGACCGGACTCTATCTCAGACGCTCCAGTTTCTGGAGTTGTTACAGGAATGTCAATTTCAAATGTGTCACCAGGTGCCATCAAAGTTCCGCCGAAGTCAAACTTCAAAGCCGTTACGTCAGCTACTGAAGATGGTGCAGTTGTGTCCCAGTTTATCCAGTTAGCAGGCGTGCACCCTGAGGCTGCATATGCGAACTCGTCCAAACAAGGAATAATTTCGGTTGTGTAATAGATGTCCACTGGGTTAGCCAAGTTCATAGGAACAATTGGCTTACCTCTAAGTAGAACAGGGAAAGTCTTTGATGAAGGGTTTCTAGTTGATGCGGAGAGAATTGCCATATCCCCAGGTCTAGGAAGAACTTCGATAGCAATAACGTTCTTTAACTTAACAGTTCCTGTGTTCGTGATGACACCTCTGTATAAGTCATCGTATCCGGGAGTTGTGTATCCAGTTCCAGGAGCAGAAGCAAATACGTTATCCCAAGAACCTTTCACCTCGGCCTTTAGGCTAGCTGATGCTTCTGTGGCCAAAGTTAGGCCAATTTCTGCATAGCCCAAAGTCTCATTAGTGACGTCGTCGTTGTCTAGGTCTAGTGTGTCAAAACCGGCCGGATCGCTCTTGTATGGACCAAGGCTTGAATCCGCAGTGGCTGAGGAAAGGTATCCCTTCATCACCATTGTGTCAAAGGACCCAACACCAAGATTAACGGAGTAGTTGATGATGTACGTATTATTCCAGTTCACACTTTTAGCTTGAACCGTTCCTGCTGGCCAAGAGAACACAATCTTTGTTCTGCCCTGTCCATCAAAGTTAACCGTTTGAGTCATGGTTGGCAAAGCGCTATTACTCATGATGCTTTGCTGAGCTAAAGGTACAGACCATGCGGTCATGCTGACGAACTTAGGCAAAACAAGAACATATCGTGGGTTAGCCAGAGGGAAGTCAGTCGAAATTCCTGAAAGGTTTAAGTCAACATTTCTTACGCCAGGTTGCAAATTAGTGTTGAAGTAAGGAATTTGGGTTCCCATGTTTGGATAAAGAGTTGATTTAGGCGCATCAATTGTGAATGTAGCTGAAGACACTTTATCTAAATCTGATCGCACAGGATCCCCTGCAAAGAAGGAGGCTTCATTAGCAATTTCATCTCCAACCCGAACAAGAGAGCCGTCTGCATACGTAGCAGCCACAACACCTGAAACGTTGAGTGCGTAGCTTGTATCGCCTGGGTAGATTTCAAAGACTTCGTATTCAATGTAAGTGAGTAAGTCTCCGGCAGCAAAGGTTGAACCGGTTGAGTGAACAGTTGAATAAAGGTTTATGTTTCTGGTGGTTCCAGGAGTAAGAGTTGCAATTATGTATATGTCATTGTCGTCTGCAGTTCCTGATAGGCCATCTGCACCAAATTTGCTCTTGATTTTCAAATCAGCTGAACCACTACGGCCATCGTTTTTGACACTGATGCTATTTGGCTTGAATCCATCAGGGAGTGTGTCCTTGATAAGCGCAGAAGGGAGTGTTGTGGTTCCAGAGTTCGTATATTGCAAGAAGTAGGTGACTGGGTCATCAACTGCCGCCGCTTTCAAACGAGGAGTTGACACTGTCTTCACAAACCCGGTAGCAGGTTGTGGTTCTGTTAGCGAGTGAGTGTAACTTCCCGTTGCTAGCTCCCGATCGACTGATTCACCAACTAGTTTTCCGGTCCACACACCAGAGATGGTCTTAGAGGCATCTTTAAAGTTATTTGGATCTGAGGTTGGATATGAAACAAGAACTGTGTGCCCAACACAATAAATGCTGGCTTCTGACGTTTGGTTAGCCCAAGTAACAGTTCTGGTTGCGTCGTCATAAACACCGCCAACCCCTGCTGATTCAAAAACAGCTCCAGTAGGAAGTGTTACTACAAAACTATGTCCAGCTTGAATTGCTAATCGACCAAAATCGCTGACTGGGGATTTAGGGTCATTGCAACTGTTAACACTGTACAAAGTTGTTGAATCGATTGCTCCACCATTTTGTTTCTGCGCTGTTACAGAGGTGATTGCCCCGGCCCTAATAACAACGTCAAGTGTGTTGGAAGTTGCGCTGTTTGCAGCACCTGAATCAGTTGAAACAGTTGATGCAAATGATGCCGCTGTTCCATCCGCAATAATCCAGTTTGGGATAGAAAATTCAATTGTTATCTGCGCTGACTGAGCCTGATTCAGGTTATTGAAGTTGAAGGTAATTACGTTTGATGTAACTGTCTTTGAAGCGATATCGGCACTTGGATAGTTGATAGAACCAATTACGAACTGGCTTGGGACTGGAACATCAATCTTTCCATTGTCGCAAGTCAGGGCAGCTCCTGAAGCACACGTGTAGTTCACAATGATTGTTGCTTCAGCTAGACCTGAAGGTAACTCTAGAGCCTCAAGGTCTGTCGAATACTCGGTCCCTAAGTAAGAAATGGTCTGCGTGATCTGGATAGGGTTGCTGACCGCAAGGGCAGGCAATGCCCCGAAACCAAGAGTGGCTACAAGGGCAACAACTAGAGATTTGACAGATTTATGAGTTTTTAGAAAACTGAACATTTAAGACCTTTAGAAGTTGGGAACACTTAGTCAGAAGCGCCTTAATACTATCAGTGGCAACTTATAGGCGCCTTAATAATTTCTATGAGAAATCATGCGCCTGAGGTAACCTCTTTCTCCCCTTCGGACGAACTGTGCAATGCCCGTCTCATTCACATTCTCTGATTCAACTACTTTCGCAAAGAATGATGGAGAAACGCTAACCTAGTTGTATTGAGACTTGAAAAGCCTCACAGGTACCTGAAATGGATGGATGAAATGACTAAGCCCTCATCCGTCACATCTATATCTATAGGAGTTGGCATTGCCACTGGCCTATACGGGATTTCCTTCGGAGCTTTGTCTGTAACGGCAGGTTTGGATGTTTGGCAAACCCAGGTATTGAGCCTTTTGATGTTCAGCGGAGGATCACAGTTTGCCTTTATTGGGGTTATTGCTGCAGCCGGTGGAGCAGGGGTAGCATCCGCAGGTATTGGAGCAGCCATTGTCTCAGCTTGGCTATTAGGAGTTAGAAATGGCTTTTATGCAGTCAGATTAGGTCCGATTCTCAAT
>JBEDLY010000012.1:0-16254 GCA_041171365.1 Actinomycetota bacterium
AAGCTACTGCTTCTGCTAACACATCTCTGTTGACCTGGAACTTCACAGTTCACCTTTCGTGGGGATTACGGGTTAATCTTGGCATAAAACTAGGGAAGCGATGGCACTTAGCCAAACCCTAAGAGTTATGGGCTTTAAATTCTTTAATTTTAAATCTTTAATAGTCTTATTAACACTTGTGGATAATGTGGATAACTCTGTGAATCCTTTGTATTACTCCTGAACTACATCGTTGGAACTTGTATACACATCTGGGGATAATTCTGTGAATAACTTATTGAGTTGTGGATTCGGATTTGTTACTTAACAGGTGAATGACTGTTACTAACAGAAAACAGTGGTTTTTGCACAGGTTATGAACAGGTGATGTTGAAAAGATTTTTACTTTAATCCAGACATAATGTCTGTCACGAAGTTGTAGATAGACCTACGTTCCTTCATTAGATCGCCAACCTTCTTGATGGCATACATAACTGTTGTGTGGTCTCTACCACCGAAAAGAGCTCCAATTTTAGGAAGAGACATGCTGGTCTTTTCCCTACACAAATACATGGCGATCTGTCTTCCAGTAACAATCGCCTGAGATCGGGACTTACCAAAAAGCTCTTCCTGGGTCAGTTTGAAGTAGCTACAAACAGCTCTGACGATCTCCATTGGAGCAATGCTGTTGCCATCTTCACCTAATGGGACTACATCCTTTAGAACAGCCTGGACCAGAGGCATATCAATCTGAGTTCTGTTTAGGGCCGCAAAGGCGGTTACTCGAATTAAGGCGCCTTCTAGTTCTCGAATGTTAGAAGATATACGAGCTGCCATGTAGTCCAAGATCTCGTCACTGACGCGAATCTTGTCGTTTTCAGCCTTCTTGCGGAGAATAGCGATTCTTGTCTCAAGTTCTGGTGCCTGAATGTCAGTCATTAGACCCCACTCAAAGCGGCTACGCATACGTTCATCGAAGCTGTTTAGGAGTTTCGGTGAAACATCGCTTGTAATAACTACCTGTTTACCTTGCTCATGCAATACGTTGAAGGTAGCGAAGAAGGACTCTTGAGTCTCTTTCTTACCCTGAAGGAATTGGATGTCGTCAATTAGGAGAACATCTACTTGGCGGTACTTTGACTGGAAGTTAAAGCTTGTGTTGGTCTGGATCGCGTTGATGAAGTCATTGGTGAAAACTTCACTTGAGACGTAACGGACCTTCTTGCCTGGCCAGTACTGCTGCACATAGTTACCAATAGCGTGGAGAAGGTGAGTTTTACCAAGACCTGAGTTTCCATAGATGAACAGTGGGTTGTAGGCGTTCGCCGGAACTTCTGCAACCGCAAAGGCAGCAGCATGAGCAAACCTGTTTGAGCTTCCCTGGACGAAACTGTCAAAGGTGTAGCGAGGGTTAAGTCTTGAAGAACCGTCTGTAGGTTGGGAGCTCTCTGTTGATGAATAGACGGGAACTACTTCCTGCTCTTCCTCAATTTCAAGATCAGCCTGCTGAGTAGCGCTGAATGCAAGGGTTAGTTCAGGGTTTACAACAATTCCAATGTTTGTCGGAGGATCTTCCAAACCGACTGTTGAGAGAGTTTCGAGCAGAGGTTGCTTGATTCTTTGCTCAATAATGCCCCTGGTCATCTCATTTGCGACCTGCAAATACAAGGTTTCACCTAAAACACCTTGAACTGAAATCAAGTTAACGAACCCGAGCAGCTGCTTAGTGATCCGCTCGTCTTCTCTGAGCTTAGAGACAACGTCTTGCCACTGTTCAGTGGTAATTCCGGTTATCTCTGCCATGTTTTTCTCTCAAAAGTCAATGTTTTACTGCTCGTCATCTAGTTTTCCACAACTGAATCCACAGATATTAACACCTGTGGAAAACCTGTGCATAAGTTGGTTTTTAGTAGTTTTTGAGACTGTGGAAAACTATCTCTTAGTATTCAACTGCCTAAGTGATTGAAATTGCAAATCGAGAGGCTATATTTTTTAGACTTATTTCCAAAATGTTATGAAATGAGCTCATTTTGATCGCTGAAAGTTATTCAAATATCCGAATAAATAATTGAAATATAACTTGACCATTGGCTATGTATTGCCGTAAGTTTAAGAGGTTGCTCAGCATTGGGTTCGTTGAGCACTATATTCAATTCACTTTATTGACGTGGACCCACAAAAAGTTTTGGAGTAACACCTAATGAGCAAGCGTACTTTCCAACCTAACACTCGCCGCAGAGCTAAGACCCACGGCTTCCGTCTACGCATGAAGACACGCGCTGGCCGAGCTATCCTTGCTGCCCGTCGCCGCAAGGGCCGCACCGAACTGTCTGCGTAGTTTCTTTTGCTGGCTCGAGAGAACCGGCTGGTGAAGGCCGAGGATTTTCGAACAACCATGAGATCTGGTCGCAAGATTGTTGGCGACAACATGGTTATTTACCTAAAAACCGATTCAAACTCGAATTCAGCTCGCTTCGGCTTTGTCGTATCTAAGGCAGTTGGCTCTGCTGTTGAGCGAAACCTCACCAAAAGAAGACTCAGATCAGCAGTGCGAAACAGCCTCAGCAGCTACCAGGCTGGACAAACTCTAGTTGTCAGAGCTCTCCCCTCAATAAAAACACTTTCTTGGCAGGACTTAGAGACCGAACTTGGTCAGTGCACAGCTCAGGCGTCTAAGCAAACCAACAAACAGGATTCGTTAATAAGGTAAACAAATGAAGTCTCTACTGGTAAACATCTGGCTTTTGCCAAGAAATGCCTTTATTGCCTTCATCGTCGTTTGGAGAAAGCTTATTTCTCCTCTATACGGAGATGTTTGCCGTTTCTACCCGTCATGCTCTGCATACGGTTTAGGCTCTATACAACAGCACGGATTAGTAAAAGGATCTCTACTTACAACCTGGAGAATTCTAAGATGCAACCCGTATTCAAAGGGTGGTGTTGATGAAGTTAGATCAGGTCCAAGGTGGTTGGCTCTAAGCAAGCACGGGTTTGTGTTTGCCAAGCTAGAAACAGTTTCATAAGAAAAGGATAAGTAAATGGACATATTTGCAGCCATACTCTGGCCATTCAGATGGGTTATTGAAGCCATCCTGGTGACCTTCCACAACCTGCTAACCACTTTTGGACTGTCTCCAGACTCAGGTATCTCTTGGGTTGCATCCATTGTTGGATTGGTTCTAGTCGTTAGAGCTGCGCTTATCCCTCTGTTTGTGAAGCAGATCAAGTCTCAAAGATCAATGTACGTTCTGCAGCCAGATCTACAGAAGCTTCAGAAGAAATACAAGGGTAAGACTGACAGAGACTCCCGCGAGCGTATGGCTAAAGAGCAAATGGCTCTATACAAGAAGCACGGATCTAGCCCATTTGCTTCATGTCTCCCACTGCTAGCTCAGATGCCAGTGTTCTTCTCACTATTTACAACTCTGCAAGAAGCTCAGAGCAAGAAGCCTGGTGTAGGCCTTCTAACTAGAGAGCTTTCAGAGTCCTTTGCTCGCTCTAAGTTCCTAGGAGCCAGCCTTTCAGAAACTTTCCTAACCGCTACCAGCACCTCAGTGATGATCATCGCTGCGGTGATGATTGTTCTAATGACTGGTTCCCAGTTCATCACCCAGAAGCAAATCATGGCTAAGAACCAGAACCCAGACGTCCAGAACTCACAGTTCGCTCAGACCCAGAAGATCATGCTGTACGCGTTCCCTGTAATCTTCTTGATTTCAGGTATCTCATTCCCTCTAGGTGTATTGATTTACTGGCTAGTTTCCAACTTCTGGACCATGGGACAGCAGTACTACGTAATCAAGCGCATGCCAACACCTGGCTCGATTGCACACAACGAACGTCAAGCTAAGTTGCAGAAGAAAGGCAAACTTACTAGCGAAACACCTGCGGCAGAACCAGAAGTCGCACCTCCAGTCCAGCGAGTTCAGCCTGTTTCTAAGGCCAGAGCCAAGAAGAAGCCGAACGGCAAGAAGTAGGAAAAATGTCAGAACAGAATGAAGTAACAGAGATCCAAGAGGAAGTATCTGAAGCAACTGAGGCTAAGACCTCAATCAAGGATTTAGAAGAAGAAGGCGAAGTAGCTGCCGACTATCTAGAAGAACTACTAGACATCTTTGACCTTGATGGCGACATCAACATTGACGTTAGACAGGGCAGAGCCTATTTAGAAGTCACTGCGGACGAGGAAAGCAACCTAAGACTTGTCTCTCACCCAGACACTGTTGAGGCACTTCAAGAGCTAACTCGTATTGCTGTTCAGACCAAAACCCAGTCATTTAGCCGCCTAATCATTGACATTGCCGGCTCTAGACAGGTTCGCCTGGACGCCTTGACCAGACTGGTCAACAAGGCAATCGACAAGGTTAAGGACACTAACGCTCCTGTAGCCCTAAAGCCGATGAGCTCTTACGATCGAAAGATCTCTCACGATTTGATCGCCGAAGCTGGACTAATTTCCCAGTCTGAAGGCGAAGGCAAAGAACGCCACATTGTGGCTAAACCTGCCGAGTAGTTTCACGTGAAACATTCAGCCAGGGCTAACGTCCTGGCTTTTTGTTTAGTCTTACAGATTGGATGTCTATGAGTAATCTCGATGAAAACATCGATTACACCCCAGAGGTGGAACCTAAGGAGGCCCAAGAGGTCTTCGGTTCTCACATGGCTCAGGCTAGACATTACTTTGACCTACTAGTTCGAGACGGCGATCTACTTGGCCTAATCGGACCTAGAGAGCTACCGAAACTCTGGTCTAGACACATTCTCAACTCGGCAGTTGTAGCGGAATTGGTTGAAGATGGGCAAACTGTCGCCGATGTAGGTTCAGGAGCAGGTTTTCCAGGCATCCCAATGGCAATCATGAAGCCGCACACCAATTTCGTGCTAATAGAACCCATGGAAAGAAGAGCCAACTGGCTTTCAGAAGTTGTTGTGCCAACCCTAGGACTTGAAAACGTCAAGGTTTTGAGGGGTAGAGCTGAAGAAGCTCCACTAAGGAACTATGACGTGACTACAGCCAGAGCCGTGTCAGCTCTGCCTAAGTTACTTCGAATGCTGGCACCTCTAACTGTCGCTGGCGGCCAAGTCCTCGCAATGAAGGGTTCCAAAGCTCAAGAGGAAATCGAGGACTCTAAGTCCCTGGCTAAGAAACTCAAATTAGATTCATTCGAGATCATCACAGTTGGGGAAAGTCTTCTGATTGACCCAACTACAGTTGTTCGGGTTAGGCTACTCTAGGAACTTAGATAGGGAGATGTTTTGAGTCAAGATCACAACGCGAACGACGCTTCTCTTTCTTTGGCAGAGAGCTCTTCTGTGGCTAAAAGGGAAGTTGTCCGAGGCCTCGGATACCCTAATGGCAGAACCGAAATCAGCCCTAGCGCTGTTGGTTGGCAGGCAACCACTGAAGAAGTAAACACTATTGAGAAGCAGGTTTCACGTGAAACATCCCGATGAATTCGGATTAGCAGGAGGCTTCAAGGATGCCCCGCTAGCCCAGGAGATCAGCGAAAACACGAGACGCATGGCTTATGTCAGAAATGCTGTTATCCCCCACCCTGCAGCCACTCGAGTAATTACAGTTTCAAACCAAAAAGGTGGAGTTGGTAAGACAACTACTGCTGTCAACCTAGCCGTAGCCTTGGCAGACAGAGGCATGGAAGTTCTAGTAATCGACCTAGATCCTCAAGGAAATGCCTCTACAGCCCTTGGAATTGAGCACCGAATTGGCGTCAAGTCAATCTACGAAGTAATTACTCAGAACATGGATTTAGCTGAGGTTGTGCAGGTTAGCCCAGAGTCTCCGCGAGTTAGATGCGTTCCAGCCACTATTGACTTGGCAACCGCTGAACTAGAGCTTGTATCTCTTCTAGCCCGCGAACACAGGCTAAAGAATGCTCTGGCCGCCTACATCTCAACAACTTCTGTAAAACCGGACTATGTCTTTATTGACTGCCCTCCTAGCCTTGGTCTTCTGACCGTCAACGCATTTACTGCAGCGACTGAAGTTCTTATCCCTATTCAGTGTGAATACTACGCCCTAGAGGGTCTTAGCCAGTTGAAGCGAAGCATCGACATGATTCGCGGAGCTTTGAACCCGAATCTATCCCTGTCAACGATTCTTCTAACCATGTATGACTCAAGAACTAAGCTAAACCAGGCTGTAGTTGACGATGTACGCAATCACTTCCCAACTCAGACCCTTGAGACCCTAATTCCACGTCAAATTGGTGTTGCAGAAGCCCCAAGTTACGGGCAAACAGTAATCAATTACGATCGCAGCTCGAATGGAGCAATTTCATACATGGAAGCTGCAATTGAACTAGCAAACAGAGGAGTATCTAATGGCTGAGAAAAAAGGTGGATTAGGTAGAGGCATCGGAGCCTTGATTCCAGAAGTTTCTAACGCCCAAGACCGTATGGAACGACCTGCTGATGGCAACCCGATTAGCGTCTTCTTTGGTGGTTCAACCAATGCCCCAGTTGATCTAGTACCAGTTCCAGGTGCAACTTTTGGATATTTGAATATCGCTGACATCACTCCGAACGCTAAACAGCCTAGAAGTAACTTTGATCCTGCAGATTTCGCTGAGCTTGTTGGCAGCGTGCGTGAATTCGGTGTCCTTCAGCCAATCTCAGTTCGTTCACTTGGTAAACAAAATGGTGTTGACAAGTACGAACTAATCATGGGTGAGCGTCGCCTTAGAGCTTCTAAAGAGGCTGGACTGACTCAGATTCCTGCTGTTATTCGTGAAACTGGCGATGAAAACATGCTTAGGGACGCTTTGCTTGAGAACCTTCATAGAAGCGATCTAAACGCAATTGAAGAAGCAAGTGCATATCAACAGCTTCTTGAGGAATATGGCTGCACTCAGGATCAATTAGCTGAGAAACTTTCTCGTTCACGACCACAAATTACCAACACCATCAGGCTTCTAAGGCTTCCTACAGCCCTTCAATCAAAGGTTGCAGCTGGTGTTTTGAGTGCTGGTCACGCTAGAGCCATTCTCTCTGTCGAAGATCCAGAACGAATGACTGAATTGGCAAACAAAGTCATCAACTTGGGTCTATCTGTTCGTGCAACCGAAGAGCTAGTCAAGAAACCAGGCAAAAAAGGCAAGATCAAGGCCGGAAGCAAACAAGAAGCACTGAAAACCCTGGCTGAGAACCTTTCTAACAAGCTCAACACTTCTGTTCGCATCAAATTAGGTTTGCGCAAGGGAACTATTGAGATCGACTTCGCTAGCGTGGACGATATGAAGAGAATTCTTGACGAATTAGGCCAAGACACCAAGTTCTAGAATTATCCACAGGCTAAAAACTAGTTATCCACAAGTTTTCCACATACTTATCCACAGCAAATTTCACTTGGTCTGTGGATAACTCAGTGATTTTTTAGGAAGCCAACTCAGCGGCAATTGTTTTTGCCAGACGCTCCACGCCAACTTTTATGTTTTCAGGCGTTGGATATGAATAAGAAATCCTCAAGAACTCTTGACCTGTTCCATTTCCGTAAAAAGCTGTTCCAGGTGTGTATGCAACCAGGTTTCCAACTGCCTTTGGCAGCATCTTTTTTGAGTTCACGCCTTCTGGAAGATCTACCCATAGATAGAAGCCTCCACCAGGTTTGGTTGTCTTCAAATCTGGCAGGTATTCACTCATTGCTGACAGAGCTGCATCGCGGCGGATGCGATATTCATGTCTGAAGACCGAAATCTGAGCCTTCCAATCGTTGGTGCTCAAGTATTCACTGATCATCATTTGAGAGAAAGCACTTGGACACAACACTGCAGATTCGTTGGCTAGAACTAGTTTCTCTTTGATTGAAGGTGGAGCTAGTACGTAACCAACTCTAAAACCTGGCACCAAAATCTTTGAGAAAGAGCCAAGGTAAATCACACCATCCTCATCCATTGATCGAAGAGCATCGGGAGCTTTCTCATCGAAGTAGAGAAGTCCATAAACGTTGTCTTCCAAAACCAAGATTCGATTCTTGCGACAGATTTCTAAAATCTTTGCTCTTCTTTCAGCAGCGAGAGTCACGCCACTTGGGTTAGCAAAGTTTGGTACAAGGTAGAGGAACTTAATATTCTTACCGGCAGCCTGAACGCGCTTAATGGTTTCAGACAATGCTTCTGGAGAGATTCCTTGATTGTCTGTGTAGACATGTTCGATGTGAGCTTGTCTCGCTCTGAATACTCCTAGTGCTCCAACGTAGCTTGGCCCTTCAGCTAGAACGACATCACCTGGATCTAAAAACAGTGACGAGACTAGATCTAGTCCGTGCTGAGAACCAGTTGTGACAACGATGTTGTCAACGTCTGACTTAATTCCTTCAAGGGACATGATTTCTTGGATGTGCTCACGAAGAATCGGATCACCCTGACCACCTGAATACTGCAAGGCGAGAGCTGAACGATTAGACATCAGTGAATTGAAACTCTCAATCATTCGTTCTTTAGGAAGAGCAGGCACGAATGGCATACCACCGGCAAGTGATACAACTTCTGGTCTTGAGACAACAGCGAACAACGCTCGAACCTCAGAGGCAGATAAACCATTCGCTCTAGACGCGTACCTGTCAGACCATGAATCCGTAGCCATTTAAACCTTCTTAGTTAATCGTGAAACATTAATCGAGTTAAACGAAAAACGGCTAAGGCGCTAAGGCACCGTAGCCGTTTAACTTAGAACTAACTTAGTTGATGAATGAGCTCAAGTCTGCCAAGAGAGCAGGCTTTGGCTTTGCACCAATGATTGACTTTACAACTTCCCCACCCTGGAACACCTGCATTGCAGGAATAGAAGTAATGCCATACTGCTGAGCAAGGGCTGGCTCTTCGTCAACGTTCACCTTTACGATGGTGATCTTGTCAGCGTGCTCGCCTGCAATCTCATCAAGAATTGGTGAAACCATGCGACATGGACCACACCATTCAGCCCAGAAATCTACTAGAACTGGCTTAGCTGATGAAAGAACATCTGCTTGAAAAGTTGCGGTGGTTACGTTTTTTGCTGCCATGATTACTCCTTATTGTTTGACTCTATTTTAGGTTGCTGAGGTAGTGTTCTGCGTCTAACGCTGCGACACAACCAGAACCAGCTGCAGTAATCGCCTGACGATATGTTGGGTCAATAACATCACCTGCAGCAAACACTCCAGGCAAGCTTGTCTTAGAAGATCTTCCGTCTACTTCGATGAACTTCTCTGGGGTCAGAGTTAGCTGGTTCTCAACCAACCACACTCTAGGGTCGTTACCGATAGCTATGAATAGACCGTCTAGATCCAAAGTGTTCTGAGTTCCATCAACTAGGTTGGTGGTCTTAATACCGGTTAGTTTGCCTTCGCCTAGAAGTTCGCTAACTTCGGTGTTCCAGATAACTTCAATCTTCGGGTTGTTGAGAGCACGCTCCTGCATGATCTTCGATGCCTTGAATGAATCGCGACGGTGAATCAGATACACCTTGCTTGCAAAACGAGTTAGGAATGTTGCTTCTTCCATGGCTGAATCTCCACCACCGACAACAGCAATGGTCTTTTCTCTAAAGAAGAATCCATCACAGGTTGCACACCAAGAGATTCCATAACCGCTGAGTTCTTTTTCACGAGGTAGACCTAGCTCACGGTATGCAGCACCTGTTGCAAGAATCACTGTCTTTGCTTCGAAGGTTTTGCCGCCACCAGTTTTGACAATCTTCACTGGACCCTTGAGATCAACTTCGATTACGTCATCCAAAAGAACTTCAGTTCCGAAACGTTCTGCTTGGGCACGGAAAGCATCCATAAGCTCAGGTCCCTGCAGACCAGTTGGGAAGCCAGGGTAGTTCTCAACTTCAGTGGTCTTCATAAGCTCACCACCTGCTTCAACAGATGAAGCAATTAGGAGAGGATTCAATCCTGCACGCCCAGTGTAGATACCTGCTGTGTAGCCAGCTGGACCAGATCCGATGATGATTACTTCGTGCAATTTGGACTCCGTATGTTGTTGGTGGGGAAGTAAGGTAAGGCTAGTTTATCTCGCCAAGTTTTAGCGACGTAGCAGGCGAACTATTGGGGCGAGAAGAATGTCTACTTCTTTCACTCGAAGTAACTTCAAGACCAAAATGTAGACAAGTGTGACAACTGCTCCAATTGAGATACAGGTTACAACAGCAGATAGAACGCTACCAATCGGGAAAGCACCTTGTTTAATTCCGCCCATGACCTGAAGCAACCAGTAACCTGCTCCACCAGCTGGAATTGCTGCAACTAAAAACTTGATGGTGGCAAGAGTTAATTGACCGTGACTCAGAGAGCCAAACTTTCTCCTGAATAAAGCAAAAGCTAAACCGAACTGAATCAGGATGCTTGTGCTGGTGACGAGAGAAAGTCCAACAACCATCCAGATGTCTTCAACATAAATTCCAACAAGAAGTGAACCTGTGATGTTCACACCAACTTGAACGATGGTGAACACAAATGGAGTTCGAGTATCTTCCAAAGAATAGAAAGCTCTTTGGATCATGAAGACAAAACTGAACGGTAGCAATCCAACAACCATTGCAATCACAACATTGCCAAGAGCAATTGCTCCAGGTAACTCTCCAACAAATATTCTTGAAACAGGATATGCAAGAACGATTAGAGCTGTTGTTGCAAGAACGCTGATCATCGCAATAGTTCTTAAGCCTTCGACTAGATCCTTCTTCAGATCATCGAAGTTCTTCTCCATCGCATGCACTGACATTCTTGTGAAGTATGCAGTTGCTATTGAAACAGTTGCAACAGAGTGGGGAAGCATGAAGATAAGCCAAGCGATGCTCATAGCCGCAACTGATGCAATGGCTAGTTGATTATCGACAAGTAGTTCTCTACCTTGAATTGCTCTTGAAGCAACAGCGGTCTGAACTATGCCACCGATCTGAGTAACAATCAGCATGCCAAGTGTCCATGATGCTGTCTTCATCGCAGGACCTAGTCCAACCCCTCGCCATGAGAAATTGAACTTAAAGCTCAAGCCCATACGTTTCCAGAAAACAAAGAGAATAAGTGCTTGAGAGGCAACACCTAAGGTTGCTGATCCAGCTAGCCAACTAATCTGCTGCTGTGTCCATTCAGAGACACTCTGTTGACCTGTTGGGTCTAACCCAAACTGCCAGATGAAAGCTGCCATACCAATGATGGCGACAATGTTGTTCAGCACAGGCGCCCACATGTATGGACCAAATTTGCTCTTAGCGTTTAGCACTTCACCTAGGAGTGAATAGAGTCCATAGAAAAACAGTTGAGGTAAACACCAGTAAGAAAAGGCAGTAGCTAGGGCTAGTTGGTCTGCATCCCAACCACTTGTATACAGAGAAACAAGTAGCGGTGCACTCACAGTTGTTAGGACAGTAATCGCTCCGAAGGTAACGATGGCTATTGTCAGCAAGCGATCTATGTATGCATTGCCACCGTCTAGGTGAACTCTCGCTCTAACTATTTGGGGAACTAGCACTGCATTTAAAACACCACCGACGATGATGGCGTAGACGTTGTTAGGAAGTTGGTTGGCAACACCGAATGCATCAGCTGCGTTAGTTGTGACACCGATGGTTGCAGCTAAGAGGATTGCTCTTAAGATTCCTAGGAACCTGGACATGACTGTTCCGCTAGCCATGATTAGCGACGAACGAAGAACACTCATGCAGATACCTCTGATTTGCTTCTTCTAGTCATTCTCAAAACACCTAGACCAAGTAGCACAGCGATGATTGAGCCAAAGACAACAATGATCATGATTTCAATATCTGGATTCACGGTTAGCTTCATTGAAACTGTTTCACCGACTCTTATGTCAGTGAATGTTGTTACCCAAACATTTAATTTGTATTCGCCACCGGAAAGAATGCTGATTGGAATCAATGCATCTTTTCTTGAATTGGCAGGAATGGTTAGAGAAACAAATTTCTCCACGTTCACCGCTGGATCTGGTGCACTTGCGTGAACACGAATTCTTACTTGTCGGTCATAGTTGTTTTGAACAGAGACTGGAATCTTTGACTCACGTGAAACGATGTTGATGTCAGAACCTGACACAACAAAAACTTGAGCTGGTGGCAAAGCAGCGTTAACAGGTGTTGCCAATGTTGCTAAGACCAAAGTCGCAACTGCTAGAACCTTGCCTACGAACTTCATTGTTTAGCTACCCACTCTTGAACAATTAGAGCTAAACGTCTTTCGTTTTCATGAGTGAGTTCAGCATTGAGTAGGTCGATGTTTACCCAACGGATATCAACAGCTTCATGATCAGGATCGTTTTCAATAGTTAGTTCCCCACCAGTCTGTTTCATTAGGTAGTGGTGAACAGTCTTAGCGATGATTGAAGTTGGAGTTGAGAACTCATAGTGAATAGAACCAAGAGACTCAATGATGGTGGCTTTTAGCCCTGTCTCTTCTTCAACTTCTCGAAGAGCTGCTTGCTCAGCAGTCTCAGCACCTTCTAGATGACCCTTAGGCACACACCAGTCAATACGACCTCCACGGTTTCTTCGTCCAATGACGGCTATCCGGGGAGACCCATCAGCAGCTAGAACAAACCCCCCGGCTGAAGTCTCCTCGACACGAGGTTTCTGTCGAGAGTTCATTGCTTTAGCCTAACGCGAGCCAATTGTTGGGCATACTTAAAACCATGCGAACTGTTGCCGAGGCGCTTGCAAATTTACAGCGGACTTCCGAGACTCCGCTACTTAGCAAACTCGGCAGACTCTTTAGCGATGCAGGGTTCGAGTTAGCCCTTGTCGGAGGCCCAGTTAGAGATGCCTTCCTTGGCAGAGTCACTAATGACCTTGATTTCACAACTTCAGCTAATCCAGATCAAATCCTTGAAGTTCTAAAGGGTCACGTTGATGCCCAATGGGATGTTGGACGAGAGTTTGGAACCATTGGTGCTCGTATCGGTGATGACACAGTTGAAATCACTACCTATAGAGCAGACTCCTATGACCCAGATTCCAGAAAACCTGTGGTTGCCTTCGGAGACAATCTTGAGGATGACCTCTTTAGAAGAGACTTCACAGTCAATTCAATGGCTCTTAGATTGCCTGAGGGAGTATTTGTTGACCCATTCAATGGTCTGTCCGACCTGATAGAGGGCACCATTCGAACACCTGGCAAACCTGAAGATAGTTTTTCAGATGACCCACTGAGGATTATGAGAGCAGCTAGATTTGCTTCTCAGCTTGGCTTTATGGTCCATGAAGACACCTTCAAGGCCATGAAGAACATGGCTGATCGCATCGAGATTGTCTCTGCCGAGCGTATCCAGGTTGAAATATCGAAGCTAATCCTTGGTGCTAACCCTCGTGAGGGCCTAGAAGTATTAGTTGATTCGGGAATTGCTGACATCGTCTTCCCTGAACTACCTTCGCTAAAGCTTGAGATCGATGAACACCACCATCACAAAGATGTCTATGAGCACACTCTGACTGTTTTAGAGCAGGCAATTAGCTATGAGCCCCAATACAACCTTGAAAAGGACCTAGTTCTAAGACTTGCTGCTCTTATGCACGACATTGGTAAACCTCTAACTCGCAAGCTAGAAACAGGCGGTGGAGTTACTTTCCACCACCACGATGTTGTTGGAGCTAAGTTGGCAACCAAGAGACTTAGAGAACTTCGCTACGACAATGACACGATCAAGGCAGTTGCGAGGCTTATTGAACTTCACCTCAGGTTCTTTGGCTATAGCGATCAAGCCTGGAGTGATTCAGCCATCAGACGGTACGCCCGAGATGCAGATGATCAGCTAACTAGATTGCACGTCCTAACTCGAGCTGATGTGACGACCCGTAACCAGCGAAAAGCTGACCGTCTATCTCACGCCTATGACGACTTAGAGCAGAGAATTGCTGCACTATCTGAGCAAGAGCAACTCAATGCAATTAGACCAGATCTCTCAGGTGAGCAGATCATGGAGATTCTTGAACTGAAGCCAAGTCCTGAAGTTGGTATCGCTTATAAGTACATGCTCGAACTTCGTCTGGATGAAGGACCACTTGAGTATGAAGAAGCAAAAATTCGCTTGCTTCAGTGGTGGCAATCAAGGTAGAGTAGTGAAGTTGCCCTGAAGAGACCCTGTGCTCTTCTGTTGGGCAGCAATTGCATTTACCCTCCTGTCACGGAAACGCCGTGGCCGTTCTAGTCCAAAGGAGGTGGGTTAGTCATGCATAAATACGAAGTTATGGTCATTCTCGACTCAGACATCGAAGAGCGTACCGTCGGTACCAGCCTTGATAAATTCCTCAACGTAATTCGCAACGGTGGAGGCACCGTTGACAGCGTTGATATTTGGGGCCGTCGTCGTTTCGCATACGAAATCAACAAGAAAACTGAAGGTATCTACGCGGTCTTGTACTTGACCTGTATGCCAGCTGAAGTTCTTGAGTTGGATCGTCAACTATCACTATCAGAAGCAGTAGTTCGCACCAAGGTTTTGCGTGCTGAAGACGCTGTATTCAGAATCAATCCAGTAGTAGTCCCAGAGGTAAAAGCTAGCGAAGATAAGCCAGCTCGTGCCAAGAAGGCTGTTGCTGCGAAGTCAGCTGAGTAATTCTCATGGCTGGTGAACTTACTATCACTGTTGTTGGCAACCTAGCCAACGATCCAGAGATTCGTCATGTAGCAGGCGGAATCGCTGTTGTTAACCTAAACGTGGCTTCAACCCCTCGTACTTACAACAGAGAAACCAACACCTGGGTAGATGGCGACACCGTATGGGTGAAGTGCACCGCATGGCGTGAATTGGCTGAAAACATTGGCCAGTCTCTAACCAAGGGAACTCGCTTGATCGTTACAGGTCGACTGAAGCCAGCTACTGCTTACCAAGCAGCTAGCGGTGAAGCTCGTGCCTCAATCGAACTTGAAATCGATGAAGTCGGTCCATCACTGAAGTATGCAACAGCATCTGTAACCAGACGCTCACGTGATGGTCAGGCTCCAATTGACGCAAATCCATGGAACAACGCACCTCAGGCAACCTCAGCTCCAGCAGCTGCAGGCTCAGCCGCTGATGCGTGGTCTAACCCAGGTGTTAGCGATGGCGGCTTTGCCGCTGGCGACAGCACCCCTTTCTAAGAATTCATAGGAGAACATAATGGCAGCAAAGATCAACAGCGACAGAGTCAAAAAGGGCTCTCGCAATGCAAAGAACCTGAAGCTTGCACCACCGAAGCCAATCAAGGTTGGAGTTATCGACTACAAGGACATCGCAACCCTGCGTAAGTTCGTGTCAGACCGCGGCAAGATTCGTTCTCGCCGTATCACCGGTGTTTCAGTTCAGGAACAGCGTCTAATCGCTAAAGCAGTCAAGAACGCACGCGAGGTAGCACTTATGCCTTACGCAGGCGCAGGCCGCTAGGAGGAATCGAAATGTCTAAAATTATTTTGACTAATGAAGTATCAGGTCTAGGCTCAGCCGGAGACGTGGAGACGTAGTAGAGGTTAAGAACGGTTACGCTCGCAACTACCTACTACCTCGTGGTTTCGCAGTTATGTGGAGCAAGGGTGGCGAGAAGCAGGTTGCTCAGATCAAGGCTGGTCGTGAGGCACGTGCTCTAGCAACCGTTGAAGAAGCTCAGGCTTTCAAGGACTCCAGGCAGCAACTATCAGATTGGCTGTAAAGGCCGGTGTTGGTGGTCGTTTGTTCGGTGCTGTAAAGACCAGTGACGTTGCAGCAGCAGTTGCAGCAGCTGGTTTGGGCGAGATTGACAAGCGTAAGGTTGCATTCTTCGCACCGATCAAGACAACTGGAACCTTTGAGGCAACTGTAAAGCTGCACTCAGACCTAGTTGCAACCCTAAAACTAGAGGTTGTAGCAAAGAAGTAAGTCTTTTCAACTAAAGGCAGGCCTTAGGGCCTGCCTTTAGTATTTAACTAGATGAAAGGCAGGCCTTAGGGCCTGCCTTTAGTATTTAACTAGATGAACAAAACTGTGGATAACTTGTGGATAAGTACCCAATTTTCATATAAACGTTAACGGCTGGTTAACCTTCATGCACAGGTTTAGACTTCTGAAATCAATTTGTGCGAGCGAATAATTCCCAATGCTTATCTGCCATTCAGAGGGTTTTCCACAGATTTGGGCTCTAGTTATCCACAAGTTATCCACACTTAAGTGGGTCAAATGTGCGGTTTATCCACATGTTTAGCCACATACCCATTTGTTTTGGGCATGTCAGCCCGCGATGCTATGAATAAGTTTCTATAGTTTTAGTACTAATCAAGAAAGATTTACATGTCTATTGCACCTGTCGGGAAGA